>DASZXE010000141.1:0-2137 GCA_035546475.1 Kofleriaceae bacterium | reverse complement strand
GCGCGCGCAGGCGACCTTGCGGCGCGATCGGCCCGACGGCAGCGATCGGCTCACCGGCTGGTTCGGCCGCGACCGCGCCTACGACGATCTCGCCGCCGGCCTCGTGCCCGCCGCGCTCCACGCCGACACCTGGGTCGCCGGCGCGCGCGCCAGCCAGCACACCCGCCTCGACGAGCGCGCGACCTTGACGATCGGCCTCGACGTCGACGGCGCGTGGACGCGGCTCGAGCGCGACGGCTCGCTCACGATCCCGGCCCGCGAGGGCGATCCGCACGTCTTCGGCCAGCCGCCCGGCGACGACGTCGCGACCGATCGCTGGCGGGCGACGACCGTCGACGCCGCCGGCCACGCCGCGCTCGACGTGCGCCTGCGCCGGGTCACCGCGACCGTCGGCCTGCGCGCCGACGGGTGGCTGCTCGCCGCGAGCCGGCTCACGCCGCGCATCGGCTCGACCCCGCCGATCGCGAGCCAGGACGTCGATCTCACCTTCGATCCGCGGCTGTCGGTGCAGGTCTCGATCACCGGCGCGGTCGCGGTCCACGTCGACGGCGGCCGCTACCACCAGGCGCGCGATCCGGCCGACACCTCCGCCGTCTTCGGCACGCCCGGCCTCGCGCGCGAGCAGGCGTGGCACGCGACCGCCGGCGCGCAGTGGCGACACGCGCCGTTCGCCGTCGAGGTCGCCGGCTACGCGCGCCTGCTCGACGAGCTGGTCGCCCGCGATCCGTCGCCGACGCCGCTGGTCGCCCACGCGCTCACGCAGGACGGCAGCGGCCGGGTCGTCGGCGCACAGCTCACCGTGCGCGCGTCGGGCTGGCACGGCCTGTCCGGCTGGCTCGCCTACGGCTGGTCGCGCAGCACGCGCCGCGACGCCGCCGGCGCGGACCCGCGGCTGTTCGACGGCGACCAGCCCCACGACCTCGTCGCCGCCGGCGCGTGGACGCGCGGGGCGTGGACGCTCGGCGGCCGCCTGCGCGCCTCGAGCGGCGAGCCGCGCACCGACGTCGTCGGCGCGTACTTCGACAGCCGGTCGGGGCGGTACCAGCCGGTGCGCGGGCCGACCAACGGCGTGCGCCTGCCGGCGTACGCGGCGATCGACCTGCGCGGCGAGCGCCGCCTGCGCGTGGGCCCGGCCCGCGTCGCCGCGTACCTGGAGGTGCAGAACGTCACCGCGCGCGCGAACGCGGAGGAGCTGGTCTACAGCGCCGACTTCCGCGAGCGCGGCACCCTCACCGGCCTGCCGTTCCTCGCGCTCGCCGGCGTGGAGGTGCAACCGTGAAGGCCTTCGCCGTCGCTGCGACCGCGCTCGCCCTCGCCGCCTGCGAGCCCGCCCTCGACCAGCGCCTCGCCACGGTCGATCGCCCGCGCGTCCTCGCCATCGTCGCCGAGCCGCCCGAGGCGCACCCGGGCGATCCGGTCACCTACCGCGCCGTCGTCGCCGGCCCCGACGGCCCGCTCGACGCCGTCCCCGCCTGGGCCTTCTGCACCACGCCGAAGGCCCCGACCGAGGACGACTCGGTCGCCGCGGCGTGCGTCGCCGGCCACCAGCTCGTCGACCTCGGCGCCGCGCCCACCGTCACCGCGCCGCTCCCCGCCGACGGCTGCCTCCGCTTCGGCCCCGACACGCCGCCCGGCGGCTTCCGCCCGCGCGACGCCGACGACACCGGCGGCTACTACCAGCCGGTCCGCGCCGCCGCCGACGACGAGGTCGCCATCGGCCTCACCCGCATCACCTGCCACCTGCCGACCGCCCCGCTCGACGTCGCCCACGACTACGATGCCCGCTACGTCGCCAACATCAACCCGTCGCTCGATCCACCCGCGCTCCTCCGCGCCCCCGCCCACACCGCCGTCACGCTGACCGCATCCTGGCCGGCCGCCGCCGCCGAGCGCTACCTCGCCTACGACCGCGATCGCCAGCAGCTCGTCACCCGCCGCGAGGCCCTCCGCGTCTCCTGGTACGCGACCGCCGGCAGCCTGGCCGCCGACGCGACCGCGGTCGGCGAGGACGATCCCGCGACCACCGCCAGCACGACGTGGACGACGCCCGATCCCGGCCCCGCCTGGCTCTGGATCGTGCTGCGCGACAGCCGCGGCGGCCTGGCGCTCCGGCAGCTCTCGGTGACGATCGAGTGAC
>DASZXE010000140.1:0-2379 GCA_035546475.1 Kofleriaceae bacterium | reverse complement strand
GAGCAGATCGCCGCGGCGCAGGCCGGCGGCAACCCGCACGCGGGGGTGCCGGGCGCGCCACCGCTCGACGACACCGGCGGCGGCGGCGCGATGGGCGGCGGCGGCGGCGGCGCGGTGCCGGTCGAGCAGATGGGCCTGCCGGCGCCCGACCGCGACAGGCCGATCGACGCGTCGAAGTTCCTCGCCGGCACGATCGTGCTGCCGGCCGCCAACCAGGGCAAGGTCCCGTCGGGCGGCGCGATCTTCCTGGCTGTCCGGCCGGCGGACGCCAGCGGCAACGCCGCCGGCATGCCGATGGCCGTCGACCGGCTGGTCGCCAGCGGCACCTGGCCGCTCTCGTTCCGCATCACCGAGGCGCAGGCGATGGTCGGCGGCATCCCGTTCGCGGGACCGGTCGTGATCACCGCGCGCTACGATCAGGACGGCGAGGCGCGGTCGCACCAGCCCGGCGACATCAGCGGCACGGTGCAGGCGACCATCCCCGCCGACAACCTCGTCATCAACCTCGACACCGTCCAGCAGTAGCGCTCGCCGCGGGCTCGCTACGGCGCCGGCGGCGCCTCGTGGACGAGGTCGCGCAGGTGAGCGGTGTCGTTGACGCTGACGATGCGCCAGCGATCGACCGGCGGCGGCCCCGGGTGGCGGCGGTGCTCGACGTGCGTGATCGACGCGTTGTCGACGAGCACGAAGACCGGCAGCGGCTGCGCCGGGCTGCCGAGGCCGCAGACGTAGGCGAACACGTGGTAGAGCGCGAGGCCGTGGCTGACGACGGCGATCCGCTCGCCGGGGTGGTCGGCGACCAGCCGCGCGACGGCGGCGGTGACGCGCCGGTAGACGTCGTCGGCGGTCTCGCCGCCGGCGGGCACCGCGGCCGGATCCCGCGCGATCATCCGCTGCCACAGCGCGGGCTCGCGGGCGCGCGCCTCGTCGAACGGCAGGCCGTCGAGGACGCCGAGGCTGCGCTCGCGCAGGCCGGCCTCGAGGATCGGCGCGAGGCCGGTGGCGGCGGCGATCGGCGCCGCGGTCTGGCGGGCGCGCTCGAGGTCGCTGGTGATCAGCCGCGTCGGTGCGCGGCGCGCGAGCTCGGCGGCGGCGCGGTCGGCCTGGCGGCGGCCGAGATCGGTCAGCGGCGCCGGGCTCCAGCCGCCGATGCGGCCGTCCCGGTTGGAGTCGGCCTCGCCGTGGCGCACCAGGTACAGCACGGTGCGGCAATCCCCGTCGGGCACGGGGCCATGATATATGGGCGCGCCATGCCCGACTACTCGAAGATCCACGACCTGGTCAGTCATCGCATCGCGCTCGAGTACGACACCGGCGCGAAGGTGACCGGCATGCTGGCGTCCTGCCTGCCGACGTCGGGGCCGGTCGAGTTCGTCGTCATTCACAACGCGAAGCTGATCGGCTCGAAGGGCGAGCTGGTCGGCGAGCGCGCCGAGCTGACGCTCAGCCCGAACGCGATCGCGGGCGTGTCGCTCGACGAGGGCCCGAGCGGCCGCGACCTGCGCCCGCGTTAGCGCGTCGATCGCGCGCGCCCGGCGGCGCGCCGATCAGCCGAGGCGGCCGCCGTAGCGGGCGACCAGCGCGTCGTCGACGGCGTCGGCCTCGCGCGCGAGCTCGCCGATGAGCTGGACGACCTCGCTGCGATCGAGGTCGAGCGTCGAACGCTCGCTGACCATCAGCACCTTGTCGCCGTCGAGGCCGAAGGCCATGCCGCACAGCTCGACGTTGCGCGCGAGCAGCTCGGAGTGCAGCGCGGCGCGGTCGCTGGCCTTGGCCGGCGTCATCACCGGCGTCGTGATGCGCAGGTGAGGCGTCCCCGGCCGGCGGCGCAGCGCGACGGTCACGGTGGCCGAGCCGTGGCTGAACCACCAGCTCTTCAGCACCGACGGATCGTCGAGCTCGCAGAGCTCGGGATCCTGGCCGAGCTCGACGAGCGCCTGCTCGATCAGGCCGATCGCGGAGGTGGCGTTGGTCTCCCACGAGTTGTCGAACAGCGTGACCGCCATGGCCCGCGAGGGTAGCACTGCCGGCGGCGGGCCCGGACGCGGACCCGCGCGCGGGTGAAGGGGCGGGGACGATGTGCCAGGATGGCCGGGATGGCCTCCAGCACCGACGACGCCTCGGGCGTCGACGCCGCGCCGCCCGCGCCGGGCGATGGCGACGAGGTGCTCGAGGACGTCGACGCGCCGGAGGAGGAGGCGGGCGACCAGGGCGTTGGCGGGGCAGGGGTGGAGGCACGCGCGGGCGCGGAGGCGAAGGCCGCGGGCGACGCGGCGACGGCGGAGAGCGCCGCGGCGACGGCGGAGAGCGACGCGGCGACGGCGGAGAGCGACGCGGCGGTCGCGCCTGCGCCCGCGCCTGCGGCGGCGTCGCGGCGTC
>DASZXE010000139.1:0-3889 GCA_035546475.1 Kofleriaceae bacterium | reverse complement strand
GCCGACCCGATCGATGGCGCACCTCGCATGCCGGCAGCGTAGCGCGCGCGCGGCCGCCGGTGGGCGCGAGGCAGGGAGGGCAGGGCAGGCGACGCGCGGCCGGCACGCGCGCGACGCGGGCACGCGCGGGCGAGGCTGCGGTATACGTGACGGGCTTGTCGTTCGTCTGGGTCACTCATCATGTCGGGTCGACGCGCTGGCTCAAGGCGGAGCTGGCGGTGCGCGCGCCGCACCTGCACTTCGCCTTCTCGCGGCCGGGGCTGACCACGTTCAAGGTCACCGGGCCGCCGGCGACCGCCGCCACGCCGATGCCGTCGTCGTTCGCGCGCGCGTGGGGCGTGACGCTCGGCAAGGGCGGCCTGCTGGAGATCCAGCAGGCGGTCGAGGCGCTGCCGCCCGGCCCGCCGCTGCGCCTGCACGTCTTCGAGCGCGACATCGAGGTCCCCGTCGAGGAGCAGCACGTCGCCGAGCGCGGCGTGCGCGCCGAGGGCGTCGAGCAGGCGCTGCGCATGAACCTGCCCGACGCGTTCGAGGAGGACCTCAAGGCGAAGGTCGGCGACCGCGTCCTCGACATCGTCGTCCCGCACGGCAGCGGCCCGAACGAGCCGTGGCTGATCGGCCTGCACACCCACGCGCCCACCCACGGGCCGTGGCCGGGCGGCGTGCCGTTCGCGCCGCCGCCGCGCAACGCGCCGTCGCGCGCGTGGTCGAAGCTGGAGGAGGCGCTCTACTGGGCCGACCTGGAGCCGAAGGCCGGCGAGGTCGTCGTCGAGCTCGGCGCTGCGCCCGGCGGCGCCAGCCTCAACATGCTCGACCGCGGGCTCGAGGTGCACGGCATCGATCCGGGGCCGATGGCGCCGGCGGTGCTCGAGTTCCACGGGCCGCACGGCAACCGCTTCCACCACCACCGCGCGCCCGCGTCCGAGGTCGATCGCCGCGCGCTGCCGCCGACCTTCCAGTGGCTCCTGCTCGACGTGAACCTCGCGCCGATGGTGACGCTCGGCTACGTCGAGCGGTACGTCGCGCTCGCGAAGGGCGGGTTGCGCGCCGCGCTCCTCACCCTCAAGCTCAACGACGACGGCGTCTTCATGGCGCTGCCGCGGCTGCTCGAGCGCGTGCGCAAGCTGAACCCGTCGACGATGCGGGTGACGCAGCTTCCCAGCCACCGCCAGGAGATCGTCGCGATCCTCACCTGGTAGTCGGCTACGATCGGCGCGATGTGCCGCAACATCCGCGTCCTCCACAACTTCCAGCCGCCGACCACGCCCGAGGAGATCGCGGCCGCGTCGCTCCAGTACGTGCGCAAGGTGAGCGGCACCGTCCATCCGTCGCAGGTGAACCAGCCGGCGTTCGACGAGGCGGTGGCGGCGGTGACCGCGGCGACCGCGCGGCTGCTCGAGAAGCTCGAGGCCCGCGGCACGCCGCGCACGCGCGAGGGCGAGGCCGCCAAGGGGCGCGCCCGCTGGGAGAAGCGCGCCGCCCGCTGACCGGCCGCCTGCCGCCCGCTACTCTCGGGCGATGGCGAGCGCGCGGCTGACCCACGTCCTCCTGTTCGTCTCCGACGTCGAGAAGGTGGCGGCCTTCTACGAGGCGGCGTTCGGCTACCGGCGCGAGGCGTCGGCCGACGCCGGCTTCGGCTTCCTGCGCGCGGCGGGCGGCGGCGCCGACCTCGCGCTCCACGTCCTGTCCGCGCCGCACGCGCCCGTGCTCGCGTCGCCGCCGCGCTGGCGCAGCGACACCGCGATGAAGCTCTGCTTCGAGGTCGACGACCTCGCCGCCGCGCGCCAGGCGGTGCTCGACGCCGGCGGCCAGGCGCGCGACCCGTGGTCGTGGGACGGCTCCGACTTCTGCGAGCTCGCCGACGTCGAGGGCAACCCGCTGCAGATCATCCAGCGGCCGCCGCCGCGCCCGCAGGCGGTCAGCGCAGGAACGTGAGATCGAGGACGCGGACCCAGATGTTGGAGGCGGCGTGGGCCGCGACCGAGCCGGCGATCGAGCCGGTCGCCGACCGCATCCAGCCGAACAGGAGGCCGGGGAAGAAGGTCGCGAGCGCGCGCGGGTCGCCGGCCTTCGGCAGGTGGATGAGCGCGAAGGCGGCCGCCGACAGCACGAGCGCGAGGCCGACCCCGCCGCCAAGGAAGCGCCGCTTCGGCGGGAACCGCTGCTCGAGCAGGCGGAGCAGGCAGCCGCGGAAGCAGAGCTCCTCGGGCAGCGCGACCACGACGATCTGCACGGCGCAGAACTCGAGGAAGCCGTGGCCGAGGCGGGGCAGGTGCCAGGCGCCGCGCCAGCCGAAGCACGCGCCCGGCGGCGCCAGCGCGCGGAGGCTCGGCGTGTCGCAGACGATCCGGTAGAAGGCGAGGTAGCCGAGCGCGAACAGCGGCAGGATCACGCCGAGGACGATCGCGGTGATCGCCAGGTTCTTCGCGATCGGGTCGGCGTGGAAGCCGTAGTCGAGGAGCTCCTCGTGACGCAGCCAGGCGACGACGACCGGCGTGTAGAGCAGCACGACCGCGACCAGCGCCGAGCCGAGGTGGCCGATGCCGGGCACCTGCACGTCGATGCGGACGACCGACGCGACCAGCGCCGCGACGGCGAGGTACGTGTAGAGCGCGTGGCGGCCGGCGGTGCGGGCCAGGTCGGCGGCGGTCGCCGCGCCGTTGCCGGCCGGAGGCGGAGGCGACCCGGCAGGCGGAGCCGGAGCCGGAGCCGGAGCCGGAGCCGGGACCGGAGCCGGAGCCGGAGCCGGATCGCCGCGGGGCCCTTCGCTGGGATCGGCGGGGGGAACCGCGGGACCGGTCACGCTGGGGCCAGCGTACCCGAGCGGCGCCACTGGTGCATCGCCGCGGGGGCGCGCTATGACGCGGCCATGTCGACCGCCGCGCACCCCGATCCCGTCGCTTCCACGGCCTTCGTCGATCCCGTGCGCGGCCTCGCCCGCCTGCCGCACGTGCGCCGGCTGATCGAGCTCGCGCTCGACGAGGACCTCGGCCGCGGCGACATCACCACCGCGGCCACCGTCGGCGTCGGCGTCGCGACCCCCGCCACCGCCGTCATGAACGCGCGGGTGCCGCTGACCGTGTTCGGCCTCGACGTCGTCGCCGCGGTCTTCACCATGGTCGATGCGCGCATCACGCTCGAGCGCCACGTCGCCGACGGCGCGCGGGTCGACGGCGAGCACACGGCGCTGCTGACCGTGCGCGGGCCCGCCGCCGAGATCCTGATGGCCGAGCGCACCGCGCTCAACTTCATCCAGCGGCTGTCGGGCGTCGCGACGCTGGCGCGCCGCTACACCGACGAGCTGACCGGCACCCGCTGCCGCGTCATCGACACCCGCAAGACGACGCCCGGCTTCCGCGTGCTCGAGAAGGCGGCGGTCGCCGCCGGCGGCGCCGCCAACCACCGCTTCGACCTCGGCTCCGGGATCCTCATCAAGGACAACCACATCGCGGCGTGCGGCGGGGTCACCGCCGCCGTCGAGCGGGCGCGGGCGGGCGCGCCGCACCCGCTGCGGATCGAGTGCGAGGTGACCAGCCTCGCCGAGCTCGACGAGGCGCTCGCCGCCGGCGCCGAGGTGGTGCTGCTCGACAACATGACGCCGGCCGAGGTCGAGGTCGCGGCCGCGCGCGCGCACGCGAAGCCGGGCGTGCTCGTCGAGGTGTCGGGCCGCGTGACCCTGGCGACCGTGCGCGCCTACGCGCTGGCCGGCGCCGACCTGATCTCGGTCGGCTCGCTCACCCACTCGGCCCCGGCCGTCGACATCGGCCTCGACTTCGCGTGACCGGCTGGCTCGGCCGCGATCGGATCGAGCTGCCGGTCTGCACGTCGACGAGCGACGTCGCGCTGGCGCAGGCGCGCGCCGGCTGCCGGCACGGCGCGGTCGTGATCG
>DASZXE010000138.1:0-36299 GCA_035546475.1 Kofleriaceae bacterium | reverse complement strand
CGGTGGCAGGCGGTCTCCGCGCCGGCGAGCGCGAGCCAGACGTCGGCGCCCGCGGTCGGGCTGCGGCGGACGGTGTCGCGGAGCTGCGCGGCGGCGGCCTGGTGATCGCCGCGGCGCTCGGCCGCCCGGGCGGCCTCGAGCTCGCGCTCCGTGCGCGCGTCGTCGAGCGCGAGGCGGCCGCGACGCTCGTGATCGCGGTACCACGGCTGGCAGGCGGCGACGCACGCCACCGCGAGGAGCAGCGCGTGAGTGCGGGCGCGCGTCATCGCTGGCACCCGATCGCGAGGATCGCCTGCTTCTCGACCTCGCCGCGCAGCCGCGCGAGGTAGCCGCGGTAGAAGGCGGCGGCCTCGGTCACCCGCTGGTGGGCCTCGCCGGCGCCGGCCTGGAGCTCGTCGAGCAGCGGCCGGAGCTCCTCGTTCAGCTTGGCGGCGATGACGAGGAGGCAGTCGCTCGAAGGCTCGACCTGCTGGCGCTCGGTGCACGCCGCGAGCTCGTCGAGGAAGGCGGCCATCTCGTCGGCGCGCGCGAGCTCGCCCTGGAGCGCCGCCGCCTGCCGGCGCAGCTTGTCGGTGCCGGTCGCGCGGGCGATGCCCGCGATCGCCTGCTCGCGCGCGGCGGCGAGGACGCTGGCGCCGGTCGGGAACAGGCTGCGCGCGTGCGCGGTCGCCTCGCGGTCGGCGTCTTCGAGCAGGCGATCGTTGGCGGCGAGGACGCGGCCGCACGCGCCGGTCGGCGACCACGGCGCGGGTGGGGCCGGCGCGTCGATCGGCTGGTAGCCCGCGCCGGCGCGCTCGAGCGGCGGCCGCGCCGCGAGCTGCACCGCGCCGTCGAGGTCGCGGGCGAAGAGATCCGACTGCTTGCCGGTCAGCTCGAGCGCGGCGAGGCGTTCGCGCTCGTCGTCCCACGCGTGCCGCGCCTGCTCGACCGACTGCGTCTTGCCGAACAGGTCGAACGTGTGCGCCGGCGCGATGACGAACATGCCGCCGAGCACCGCGCCGCCGACGACGTACGCGGCCGCCTTGAGGATCGGTGGCACGCCGTGGGTGCGCGGCGTCGACTCGTCGCCGCTGTCACCGGAGCTGCCTCCGCCGCACTCGCTGCACGGGACCCACGGCCCGCCGTCCTCGCACTGGCAGCTCGGCTCCGGCGGCTCGGGGATGTCGCCCTGGGCGCCGGCGCGCGCGGGCAGCGCGAGCAGGAGCGCCGCGAGGAGCGCGACGCGGCCGGTGGCCCGCACGACGCGCGTGGCACGCTCGGCGAGGTCAGCGGGCAAGGGTGGCTCCCGTCCAGATGCCCGCGGCGAGCAGCGTCGACCACCAGAGCGTGTCGACCTTCGTCACCCGGCGCGCGCGATGGAACCAGTCGGGCGACCAGCGCAGGCCGGCGAGCACGGCCGGCTCGTGGCTGTCGCCGACGAGCGTGACGTCGGGATCGCGCAGCTCGACGAACAGGCGCAGGTTGCGGCTCGCGTAGACGTTCGCGCCGCCGACGAGGTGGACGCGAAGGGCGACGTCGTCGGCGGTCGTGCGCCAGCCGGCCATCGCGCCGCCGTACGGCTGGATCCAGCGCAGCGGCACCGCCAGTACGAGCTGGCCACCGGCGTCGCAGGTGTGCGCGTCGTGGATCGCGACGATCGTCGACAGGCCGAGGTAGTCGGTGGGGTAGAAGGTCGTCTCGTAGGCCCCGGCCGGCGCATAGGAGCTTCCGTCCGCCGCGTCGAGCCCGCCGACACCGCCGGCGATCCCGAAGAAGAACCGATCCGACGGCCGGTAGTCCGGCTCGGCCGACGACGCCCGCGCGCCGACCGCGCACGTGACGGCGACGACGCAGCCAACGCAGCCCAGCAGCGAGCGAGCCTGCACGGCCCGGGAGACTGCAACCGCCGTACCTCGCGAGGCGCCGCCGGCGGGCTCCACGCCGGCGCCGGCGCGCAAGCCGTTCGTTCACCGCCGCCGGCGCCGCAGATGCTGCGGATCAGTCGATCGGATTGATGATCTTCACGTCCGAGCCGCCGGCGAACGAGTAGGAGCCGACGGAGTAGTAGCCGTACACGAAGAGGCCGAACGGCAGGTTGCCCTCGACGGTGTGGCCGCCCTCGCTCACCGGGCAGGTGACCTGCTCGTAGTCGATGCCCTCGACGGTGCCGACGGGACCGCGCGTGCAGTCGCTGAACTCGCCGAGGCTGCGGCCGTCGACGGAGAAGTCGCCGAGCACCGGCTTCGCCAGCACCATGTAGTTCTTCTCGAACGTGCTCGGCACCAGGAAGACGTAGCTCTTGCGGTACTGCTCGGCGGCCGGGACGAGCAGCAGGCTGGGATCGCCGATGCCGCCCTGCGGGATCCGGTTCTGACTGACCAGCACCTGGCCGACCGTCACCGGCGCGGTCGACTTCATCGTGAAGCCGCGGTCGGCCCACAGCGGCTTGTACTGGCCGGCATCGAGCGTGAAGGACGCCTGGTCGCCGCCGAGGTTCGTCGTCACCTGCGTGCCGTCCTCCGACGCCAGCACCCGGTAGACGTCCGGCTCCTGGTACGACGGATCGGTCGACCGCACCGGGCTGCGCGCGATGGCGAACTCGTGGCCCCACGCCGTCGTCGGGAACAGCTGCTCCTCGAGGTGATCGGTGCAGCAGCCGTCGCCGTCCCAGCCGGGCGGGTCGGGCGGCGTCGCGCCGCCGAGACCGATGCCGCGCTCGAGGGCGGTGAACACCGCCACCTTCTTCGTCGACGTCACCAGCGAGCCGGTGAAGTCGCCGTCCTGATCGAGGTGAGACAGGCACTCCTGGATCGGCACCATCGGTTGATCGGATTCGAGATTGACCACGTCATAACGGTTGACCGTGAAGGTCAGTGGCGTGCCGGCCGGCGTCGGCGGGACGACGAAGCCCGAGTCGCCGCCGGACCCGGTGATCGGGTGCGTCGCGGTGACAGTGACCTGGGTGTCGTCCTCGACGCCGACGATCGTGATCGCGGTGTGATCGGGGATGCTGTCCATGTAGCCGAACTGTCCGGGCGGCGGACCGCACGGGTTCGCGGTCGGCCAGCCGAACACGTAGTGGTGGCGGCCGAGCGCCTGGATCGGGATCAGCGTCGACGCGTCGTTGGAGAACTGCTGGATGATCGGGTTGAACTGGTAGGCGACCACCGGCCCCGACGTGATCACGTGGTAGCCGTGCGGCGACACGAACGTGTGCGAGCCGGTGCCGCGCCGGTAGGCGCCGTTCTGGCCCATGGTGCCGTCGACCTCGCGCTGCGGCAGGTCGAGCTGGCGCACGCTGCGCGGCCCGACGGTCGCGTCGATCACGACCTGCTCGTCGAGCGGCGCGCCGACCCGGCCGGCGTTGTCGAGCACCTGCACCTGCACGTCGTAGTCGTTGTTGTTGGCGACCACGACCGAGTACTGCTGGGCGGCGGCGTCGTTGGTGATGAAGTTCGACACCGCCTCGTTGTCGAGGTCGACCGCCCAGAAGTCGCAGCCGACGTTGCTCGGCTCGTCGAGCGCGCGCTCGCACGGCGTCTTGCAGGCGCCGTCGCTGCAGACGTTGCCGGCGTCGCAGGTCATCACCATCGAGCCGCCGGTGCCGTCGCCGTTGCACTGCCACACCTGGTTGTCGGCGCCGCAGTAGAGCTGCTCCGGCATGCAGACGGTGCAGCCGACGTCGGGCACGCACGTCTGATCGGCCTCGCACGCGACCGGCGGGTCGTAGACGCCGGGCGACTCGCAGCGCTGCCAGCCGAGCGCGGTGCACAGGTTCGGGCAGTTGCCGCCGTTGTTGTCGTCGTCGCCGTGGCTGGGGCCGCAGGCGGCGAGCGCGAGCGCGAGCACGGCGGGCGCGCAGAGGAGGAGGACACGAGGGCGCATCGGGCGGACAGTCCTGCGACCGGCGGCGGCGCGCAAGCGGACATCATCTGTCTCGCCGCCCGCCGCGTGACGGGCGGGAACGCTTCAGGTGGACTTCGCGCGCTGGATCAGGCGGACGTACGCCTCCGACGCGCGCGTGCAGAGGCCGAGCAGCTCGCGGGCGACCTGATCCGAGAAGCTCGTGCCGGGCAGCGGGTGGGCGTAGACGAGGTTGACCGCGCGGTGGCGAACGACGATCGGCGCGACGATCAGCTCGGCGGCCGGCGCGAGGCCGAGCTGCGACCACAGGCGCGCCTCGCCGGGCGCGGCCCCCGGCGGCGCGGGCGATGCGGGCGATGCGGGCGGCGGGCCGCGGTACGGCTCGCCCTCGTCGGCGGCCGCCTGCAACGAGGGCGCGGCGGCGAGCGGCACGCCGAGGTCTGAGATCGGCGCGGCCGGCGGCTCGAGCGTGTAGCCGCGCCAGCCGAGCGCGTTGCCGTCGCGGACGAGGAACACCACCAGCGCGGCGGCGCGGCCGATCGCGTAGTCGAGGAGCGCCGCCGCGATCTGGTCGCGGTGGGTCGCATCGCCGAGCCGCTCGGCGGCCTCCCCGAAGGTGATCATCGGCTCCGGCGGCGGCGCCGGCGGGATGACGACCGGCGCGGTCAGCCGCTCGGGCTCGACGCGCGGCGGCACCGGCGGCGGCGGGCTGCCGGCGGCCGGGTGGGTGCGCCGCCGCTCGACGGCGTCGGTCAGCACGCGGCGGGTGCCGGCGCGCACGTAGCGCGCCTTGCGCGGCAGCGCGTACAGCCGCTCGAGGTAGTAGAGCGCGCGCGCCTCCGACACGACGTGCGGCGCGATCGTGTGGCCGGTGAGGCGCGCCAGCTCCTCGATGGTGGCGTCGTCGCGGGGATCGATCATCGCCACCGCGAGCGCGTCGGGGAACGACGCCACCTGGCCGAGCGGGATGACGCCGAGCGCCTCGGCGGTGCGCGCGTTGACGAGCGCGAGCGTCGCGGGCGTGACCGCCTCGAGCAGCGCCTGGGTCGCGACCGGCAGGTGGTACAGCTCGCCGATCGCGGCGGTGAGCGCGTCGACGTCGACGAAGCCGAGCTCGATCAGGTTGGTGCCGAGGCGGCCGCCGTAGAGCACCTGCGAGCGCAGCGCGGTCTCGAGCTGGGAGAGCGAGATCGCGGCGTTGCGCAGGAGCAGCGTGCCCAGCTTCATTCGCCGGCATGATAGCGCGCTGGGCGGATCGGCCACGTCGCGCGCGGGGAACGCCGGGGTACTCGCGCGCGGCGACGTCGCCTGGTGTCGGCGCCGGTGCGAGCCTCGACGACGATGATCTCGACGATGTCGGCGATCTCGACGAGTCGGCGGGCCGCGGTCAGCCGGCGCCGTGCTCGGCGCGCAGCAGGCGCGCGGCGGCGACCATCGCGCGCAGCTTGCCGTCGGCGGAGGCGCGCGGCAGGTACTTCATGCCGCAGTCGGGCGCGAGGATGACGCGCCCGGCGTCGACGTACGGCAGCGCGCGCCGCACGCGGGCGGCGACGACCTCCGCGCTCTCGACGGCGGGATCCGACAGGTCGAGGCAGCCGACCATGATCGACTTCCCGCGCAGCGGCTCGAGGGCGGCGCAGTCGAGGTGCGACTGCGCGGTCTCGACGGAGATCTGGTCGCAGCGGCAGCCGGCCAGCTCGGGGAGGAACGAGTAGCCCGACGGCCGCTCGTGGATGATGGCGGCGTAGCCGAAGCAGACGTGGACGGCGGTGGTGCCGGTGACGCCGTCGAGCGCGCGCTCGAGCGCGGCCAGGCCGTAGCGGCGCGCCGCCTCGGGCCGCGCCTGCAGGTACGGCTCGTCGATCTGCACGACGTCGGCGCCGGCGGCGAACAGGTCCTTGATCTCCTCGTTGACGGCGGCGGCGTAGTCGAGCGCGGCGTCCTCCTCGCGCGGGTAGTGATCGTTCTGGGCCTGCTGGGTCATGGTGAACGGCCCGGGGACGGTCATCTTGACCTTGCGGTCGGTGTGCGCGCGGAGGAAGCGCAGGTCGTCGACGGCGACCGCGTGGCGCCGGCGGATCGGCCCGACGATGCGCGGCACCGGGTTCGGGTGGCCCGATCGATCGAGCGCGGTGCCCGGGTGATCGAGGTCGACGCCGTCGAGCGCGGTGGCGAACCGGTTCGAGTAGCTCTCGCGCCGGATCTCGCCGTCGGTGACGAGGTCGACCCCGGCCTCCTCCTGCGCGCGGATCGCGACCCGGGTCGCATCGTCCTGCGCCTCGGCCAGGTACTCCGGGGCCACGCGCCACAGCTCTCGGGCCCGCACGCGCGGCGGGAACCGCGCCGCCAGCCGCCCCCGATCGATCAGCCACTCCGGCTGCGGATAGCTCCCCACCAGCGTCGTCGGAAACCTCGGCAACCCGGGCACCGGTGTCATCCCGGGACGGTACCGCAGCCGCCCCCGATCGGATGAAGCCGGCGAGGCGACTCACGGGCACATCGAAGATCTCCTGCCGTCGGCGGGTCACCGCGGCGGACGGGTCAGCGGGAGAGGCGGGCGGCGATGTCGCGGGGGATCCAGGGGACGGTGTCGCGGGCGTAGCGGCCGCCGTGGACCTCGCCGGTGACGACGTCGAAGGCGGCCCAGAGGGTGCCGCGGATGCGCAGGCCGACCAGCTCCTCGCGCGCGTCCCACGCGATCTCGAGGTCGGCCTCGGCGAGCCCGAGGTCGCCCTCGCCGAGCCGCAGCTCCTGGTAGATGCGGCCCGGCCCGCCTTCCTCGACCCGGTACAGGTAGAAGTCGAGCGTCCCGCCGTCCTCCTCGAGGACGCCGGCGAGGTCGCCGGACGAGCGCGTCTGGAAGAGGAAGAGCGGCATGTCAGGCGTAGCGGGTGGGATCGGGGAGGCCGGCGTCGGCGAAGCCCTTGCGGCGGAGCTGGCAGGCGTCGCAGCGGCCGCAGGCGCCGCCGGCGGGCGACGGATCGTAACAGGAGTGGGTGATGGCGTAGTCGACCCCGAGCGCGACGCCGGCGCGGATGATCTGCGCCTTGGTCAGCTCGATGAGCGGCGCGTGGACGCGGAAGCCGCCGCTGCGGGTCGCCACCTGCGCCAGCGCCTCGAACGCCCGCACGAACTCGGGACGGCAGTCGGGGTAGCCGCTCGCGTCGAGCACGTTGACGCCGACGAACAGGTCGCGCGCGCCGAGCGTCTCGGCCCACGCGAGCGCGAGCGCGAGCAGCACGGTGTTGCGGGCCGGCACGTAGGTGACCGGCACGTCGCCGGGCGCGCCGATCTCGGCGTGCGGGCGGTCCTTCGGCACCGACAGGTCGGGGCTGGTCAGCGCCGAGCGCGCGAGCGGCGCGAGGTCGAGCTCGATGACCTTGTGCTCGACGGCGCCCAGCGCGGCGGCGACGCGCGCGGCGGCCTCGATCTCGCAGCGGTGGAGCTGGCCGTAGCGGACGGTCAGCGCGTGACACGCGAAGCCGCCGGCGCGCGCCATCGCGAGCGCGGTGGTGGAATCGAGGCCTCCGGACAGCAGCACGACGGCAGGTGGCACGCCCCCTTGTAGCAAACCGGTGGCGCTGAAGGCGATCCACGCGGGTGGGCGGAGGCGCACGCTTGCGGGCCGGCGAGCGCACGGTCAGCGTCAGGAATGGAGATGCGTCGCGGCCGGTGGATGGCGGGGCTCGCCGCGGTGATGGCGGCCGGGGCGCTGGCGAGCGGGCCGGCGGCGGCGGAGCCGGCGCGGCCCCGGCGCGAGACGCAGACCGGGAGCGACGGCCCGCGGCTCGGCGTGGCGCTGAAGGTCGACGCGCTCGGCGGCGGCGGCGACCTCGCGCTGGCGCTCGGCGATCACCTGGCGCTGCGGGCCGGCGTGCGCGCGCTCGACGTCGATCAGACGTACCAGCTCGATGGCATCGACCTCGACGCGACCTTGCGCCTGCGATCGGCGAGCGCGTACCTCGACTGGTTCCCGTTCGGCGGCAGCTTCCACCTGAGCCCGGGCGCCATGATCTACAACGGCAACCGGGTGACCGCGGCGGCCGGCGTCCCGGGCGGCGAGCTGTTCACCGCCGGCGGCGAGCAGTTGCTGAGCAGCCCCATGGACCCGGTCGACGGCCGCGCGAGCATCGACTTCGCGACGCTGGCGCCCGCGCTGGTCATCGGCTGGGGCAACCTCGCGCCGCGCCGCGGCTCGCACTGGAGCGTCCCGTTCGAGCTCGGCGTCGTCTACTCGCGCGCGCCGTCGACGACGCTCGCGCTGCGCGGCACCGCCTGCGCGCCGACCGGCGACGACTGCCACGACATCGCCCGCGAGCCGCTGCTGCAGGCGGCGGTGCGCGCGGAGGAGGCACGGATCGACGCGCGGCTCGCGCCGCTGAAGGTGCTGCCGGTGGTGTCGCTGGGCGTGGGCTACCGCTTCTGACCGACGCGGCGCGGGTGAGGTAGGCTGCGCGGTCGATGGCCGAGCAGCGCGAGGGCCGCAGCGCCGGGATCGACGCGCGCATCGACGGCTGGCTCGCGCTCGCCGCGTGGGCGGCGGTCGTCGGGCTCGGCGCCTGGAGCGCGTGGCAGCGCTGGCAGGTGATGGCGGCGTCGCCCTACCCGATCGGCATCGACGGCTACTACTACCCGATCCAGCTCCGCTCGCTGCTCGAGCGCGGCCACCTCGCCTACCCGGCGTCGCCGCTCGCGTTCTGGCTCATGCTGCCGCTGGCGGCGCTGACGGATCCGGTGACCGGCGCGAAGCTCGGCGCGGTGCTCGGCGGCGCGGCGATCGTGGTGCCGGCGTTCCTCGTCGGTCGAAGGCTCGGCGGCGTGGCCGGCGGGCTCGCGGCGGCGGTCGCCGCGGCGACCACCGGCGGCTCGTTCTACCTGTCGTTCGAGTTCGTCAAGAACGGCATCGGCCTGACGGTGGCGCTGTTCGCCGTCTGGCTGGCGATGCGCGCGCTCGAGCGTCCGGCGCGCGGACGCCTCGCGGCGGCGGCGGCGGCGCTGGTCGCGACCGCGCTCACCCACAAGCTCGCCACCGGCGTGGTCGCGGTGCTGATCGCGCCGGCGTTCGTCGTGGCCGCGCTGCGGCGCTCGGCGCCTCGGGCCGCGCGCGCCAAAGACCGCCGCCGGGCCGCGCGTCGCGTCGCGATCGCCGCGGCCGGCCTGGTCGCGCTCGCGATCGTCCTCGGCGTCGCGATGCCGGCGCGCTTCCTCGGCGCGCGCGAGGTCGACCTCGCCAGCCGCGTCGTCGGCGGCGACGCGGAGTGGTCGCTGCCCGCCCTCGTCATCGATCATCCCGATCGGCCGCCGACCCGCGTCACGCTCGCCGAGCAGGCGCCGATCGCGGCGATCGTCACGCTCGCCTTCGTCGCCGTCACGCTCGCCATGTGGCTGTACGCCCGCCGGCGACCCGCCGCAGCCCCCGCGCAGGAGCCGCAGGGGCCCGCCGCGACGAAGCCAGCCGGTGCGGCCGGGCCGACGCCGGAGGAGCGGGCGATCGTGTGGGCGGCGGTGGCGATCGTCGCCGCGACGTCCCTGCCGTGGCTCGCCGTCCACGATCCCGACGGCCTCGGCTTTCGCCTGCGCGCGTCGGTCTTCGCGCCGCTCGCGATCGTCGCCGCCGCGCTGGTCGCCCGCATCGCCGCCGCGGCCCGCATCACGCCGCGCGCCGCCGCCGCCACGATCGCCCCGGCCCTCGCCGCCTGGGTCGCCGTGCGCCCGCCGACCGACACCGACGGCATCGTCCGCGCCCACCCGGCCATGGTCGCCGCCATCCGCGCCGCCCGCGGCGCCCTGCCCCCCGACGCCGTCGTCATCACCGCCGAGCGCCACCTCGGCTTCCAGCTCACCTGGTACGCGCGCATCCCCGTCCGCATGCGCCCCGAGCCGGTGCCGCCCGCCCGCCGCTGGCGGATGATCCCCGGCAACGTCCTCCGCTTCGGCTCGCCGCTCGACCACGCGATCGACCGCGCCCGCTCGACGCCGGGCGTCGCCCCGCCGCTCGACCTCCACCCGCACGCCGTGTCGGGGCTCGTCCTCATCCCCGAGGCCACCTGGAGCTGGATCCTCGACCGGCTGCCGCCCCGCGACGCCGCCTGGTGGCGCGCCTGGCACACCATCTGACGCCTCCTCAAGCGGCCGGCCGCCCGCACGCCCCCCCTGCGACCCTCGGTGTCGCGGCGAGACGCCTCCCGCTCACCCGAGAACCCGGGGCCGCGCGCCGGTCACCGCTTCCCAGCGAGGCGGCGCTTGCATTCGGTCCGCACACGCGGAAGATCCGCGCATGTCGCATGCCAGCCCGAGGGGGCGGCGGAGGGCAGCGCCTCCGTCCACCTCCAGCCGTCTCGCCGCCGCCGCGCGCAGGTACCTCCCCGCCGCCGTGGTCGCCGTCCTCGCCGCGTCGTCCGGCGTCTCGTGCCTGACCACGCCGCACAGCACGATCAACTGGATCGAGAAGCGCGCCACCCTCGACAACGGCCTGCGGCTGGTGGTCGTGCCCGACTCGACGACGACGCTCGTCCAGGTCGACGTCCGCTACGAGGTCGGCTCCAACGAGGACCCGCCGAACAAGTCGGGCCTCGCCCACCTCGTCGAGCACATGATGTTCCAGCACCGGCCGCTCGGGCCGGACAAGCCGCCGACGTTCGAGCTCATCCCGCAGGTCGCCGTCGCGTTCAACGCGTACACCACCTACGACCAGACCCACTACTGGATGCGGTCGTCGAAGGAGGACCTCGAGGCCATCCTCCGCCTCGAGGCGTTCCGCATGGCGTCCGGCTGCGAGACGATCCCGCCGGCCGAGTTCGACCGCGAGCGCGAGGTCGTCCGCAACGAGATCCGCGGCCACTTCGCCACCGCCGACGGCCTGGTGATCCCGCTGCTGTCCGCCGACGTCTACCCGGCGGGCCACCCGTACAGCCACGACACCGGCGGCAACGACGTCCAGCTCACGAACATCGAGATGAAGGACGTCTGCGAGTTCATGAAGAAGTACTACCTGCCGGAGCGCGCGATCTTGATCGTCGCCGGCAACGTCGACGGGCTGTGCACCGGCAAGGGCAGCGACTGCAACCCGGTCGACGAGGTCGGCAAGCTGGTCCAGCTCAACTTCGGCGCCATCAACACCGGCCCGAACAAGCGGACGCCGGCGCCGCGCGCCGTGGTCCCGCCGATCACGCTGGTGCACAAGACGACCGAGCACGAGCTCGACATCGAGAAGCCGTACGTCTTCGTCACCTGGAAGCTGCCGCCGCGCAGCAGCCCCGACTGGACCAAGGTCCGCATGCTCTACATCCTCGCCGGCAAGCTGAGCCGGCAGGCCGAGGACTGGAAGTTCGCCGAGGACGTCGAGGCGTTCCCGCTCGGCGGCCAGCTCGCGCCGGTCTTCACGATCATGATGCAGCTCCACAAGAACTCCGACATCGACGAGGCGCTCGACACCATCTGGAAGCTGTCGAAGACCGCGTCGTGGGGCCTGAAGAACGGCCTCGAGTTCGACGACGAGTCGAAGGCGGTCTCCGAGCAGTACTTCGTCGAGGGCCTCGAGCCGCTCGACGCCCGCACCGCCTTCATCGCCGACCAGGTCCAGTTCGAGCGCAACATGGACGAGTTCAAGGGCAACGACACCTGGCTGTTCAAGGAGCTCGACAAGATCAAGAACACGTCGGTCGACGGCTACGCGAGCTTCGTCAAGGACACGCTGCAGAAGGACAAGGCGGTCGTCACCATCTTCAAGGCGAAGCCGACCGGCGCGAAGGGCGACACCCGCGGCGCCCTCGCCTACGCCGCCAACGCCAACAAGGAGCCGGAGCCGCTCGTCGACCCGGCCGAGGCCAAGCACCCGCTGCCGGTGCCGAAGGACAAGTCGATGCTCGACCAGGCCGAGCACTACACGCTCGGCAACGGCATGAAGGTGACGCTGCTCCCCTACGCCGGCCTGCCGATCGTGTCGGCGCAGCTCGTGTTCGCCAACGCCGGCTCGGCGGCCGAGCCGGCCTCGAAGGCCGGCCTCGCGCAGGTCGCCGCCAACTTCCTCCACCTGCCGTACGACGCCGACGTCGAGCGGACCGGCATCTTCGTCGAGGGCTTCGCCGGCGACGAGGCGACCACCTTCCTGTCGAGCGGCATGCAGCTCTACACCGCGCAGATCATCAAGGCGCTCGAGCGCACGATCAAGGCCGGCACCTACGAGCAGGAGTCGATCGAGAGCTACCAGCGCCGGGTGAAGCAGGCGTTCGAGTCGAAGCAGTTCCGCGAGGACCGCGAGTACCAGCGCGAGCTGCAGTCGGCGCTGTACGGCCCGGACCACCCGTTCACGACCACCGGCGACGCGACCCCGCAGTCGGTCGGCGGCATCGGCTACGACGCGGTGACCGACTTCCAGCGGACGCACTACAGCGCGAAGAACGCGACGCTGGTGGTGGTCGGCAACTTCGATCCGAAGGTCGCGAAGAGCGCGATCTCCGACAGCTTCGGCGACTGGAGCGGCGGTCACCTCGACAAGCCGGTCGAGGCGGCGACGGTGCAGCGCACCGGCCCCGAGTACATCGGCGTCGTCCAGGAGAAGGACGCGCCGCAGACCGAGGTCGCGATCGCGTACCCGGCGCCCGCCGGCGTCGACGGCGAGCAGGCCGCGCGCATGGTCATGACCGAGATGCTCAACATCCGCATGTTCCAGATCCGCACCGAGCTGGGCTCGACCTACGGCACCTACGCGCGGCGGACGGGCAACCTCGGGCCGAACGCGGTCGTCATGGGCGGCAGCATCGACACGCCGCGCGCCGGCGAGTCGATCAAGGTGATGCGCCAGAAGATCCAGGGGCTGCGCGAGGGCGTCGACTTCGACCGCGACTTCGCGACCGCGCGCCGCAACGTGCTGAAGCGGCTGCTCAGCACGTCGACGGTGTCGGGCGAGCTGGCCAACCGGCTGGCTAACATCGGCCGCCTCGGGCTGCAGGCCGACTACTATGACAACCTGGTGAAGATGGTCGCGGCGGCGTCGCCGGCGCAGGTGAAGAGCCTGATCGCCCGCGAGCTGAAGCCGGAGAACGAGGTCATCGTCCTCAAGGCGGACCGGCCGTCGCTCGAGAAGACGTTCGCCGACGCCGGCCTCACCTCGGTGCGGCTGGTGGAGCCGAACTGACGTGATCGCCGGGGCGATCGTCGGCGGTGCGCTCGGCCTCGCGCTGGTCGTGATCGGGCTCCTGGTCGCGCTCGCGAAGCGCGGGCGGGCGGCGGGCGCGACGATCGGCCGGCGCAAGCTGGAGGTGCGCAGCGCGGTGCCGGCCGACGCCGCGTTCGCGCGGGTGCGCGAGCTGGGCGGCGGCTACCGCACCGACGACGCCGACCCGGCGCGCGGCGTGGTCGTGCTGTCGTCGAACCCGACGTTCACGACGTGGGGGTTCCTCTATCCGGTGTTCGTCCACGCCGACGGCGCGGGCTCGCGGCTCGAGATCGGGATCCAGTCGCGGCTGCTGCAGTACGGGCCGCTGGTCGGGATGGCGCACCGGCGCTGCGCGCAGGCGATCGAGGCCGCGCTGCAGGTGCCGGCGGCGCGCGTCGCCTGAGCGTCGCGGCGCCCGAACGTGGCGGCGCCCGACGCTGGCCGACGCCGAGGCTGGCCGAGGCTGGCCGACGCTAGACGACGTGGCCGAACGCGGCGCCGGCGCCGTACGTCGCGGCCATCGCGGCCGCGCCCCAGAGGGTGACGCGCACCGCGCCGGCCACCGGGCGCGCGCCGCCGATCCGCGCGGCGATCGCGCCGAGCGTGCCCAGGCAGACGAGGGACGTCAGCAAGACCGTCACCGGCAGCGCGCGGAACGGCACCGCCACCGCCATCACCAGCGGCAGCGCGGCGCCGACCGAGAAGGTCGCGGCCGACGAGGCGGCGGCGAGCAGCGGCCGCGCGCGCTGCGCCTCGACGATGCCCAGCTCGTCGCGCGCGTGGGCGCCGAGCGCGTCGTGGCGCATGAGCTGCTCCGCGACCTGGCGCGCCAGGCCGGGCTCGAGCCCGCGGCCGATGTAGATCTGCGCGAGCTCCTTGTGCTCGGCGGCGTCGTCGGCCGCCAGCTCGCGCTGCTCGACCGCGAGGTCGGCCTCCTCGGTGTCGGCCTGCGACCGCACCGACACGTACTCCCCCGCCGCCATCGACATCGCGCCGGCGACCAGCCCGGCGAGGCCGGCGGTGGCGACCGCGGCGCGCGTCGGCTCGGCGGCGGCCACGCCGAGGATGAGGCTGGCGGTCGACACGATGCCGTCGTTGGCGCCGAGCACCCCCGCCCGCAGCCAGCCGATGCGCCCCGCGCGGTGACGTTCCCGGTGACGCCGCTTGGCCATCGCCTCTGCGTAGCACGCGCGGTCGGCGGCCCGCTACTTGGCCGCCTCCTGCTTGCCCTCACCGTCGAGCTTGATCCACTTCGCGTCGCGGGTCTCCCACACGCTCTCCTGGATCTTCTCCATGGCCGCCGGCGCCGCGTAGCCGCCCGCCTCGTCGGCGGCCTTGCTGCCGGCGACCTGGATGCCGGTCGCGAGCGGCGTCGGCATGCGCGCCCGCGCGATCGTGAACGGCGTCTCGCTGGTCGGCGCGTCGCGGTGCGAGTCGATGCAGAAGACGTCGAGCGTCACCTGCACCGTGGCGCCGGCGGCCACCGAGATGCGGTCCTTGCGCTCGGGCGCGGCGTCGCCGGCGGCCGCGAGCTGCATCGGGCCGACCGCGCCGAGCCGCTGCGGCGCCCGATCGGGGTCGCCGTCGGGCACGAAGTAGAGGCCCTCGGCGCTGAACGTCGCGGCCACCTTGCCGGTGTTCTTGACCTCGACGGTGAGCGCGCCGTTGACGGCGCCGTCGTAGCTGACGACGCGGAGCTGCAGGGCCGCGTGGTCGGCCTTCTTCACCGCCGGGACCCGGTGGAACTTGCCGTCGGCGGCCGCCGGCCGGGCCAGCGCTGCGAGCAGGGTGATCGTGGCGAGGACACAGATCGAGAGGATCAGGTTGCACGTTCGACGCATGACGGCCTCCGTGGATGGACACCGGCGCGAACGCACGACGGCTGCGCGCGATCTGTGAGGAACGCCAGCCGCCGGCCGCCCACCGCCGGCCGTCAGCCGACGAGGTCGATCCAGACGTCGTCGCCGACCACGCTCACCTTGTAGCGGCGCAGGTGCAGGCGCGCGTCGTGCGCGCAGGCGCCGGTGCGCAGGTCGAAGACGTAGCCGTGCCCCGGGCAGGTCAGGCACCCGCCGTCGAGGTCGCCGTCGGCGAGGCCGACGTCCTCGTGCGGGCAGACGCCGGCGGTCGCGACGATCTCGCCGTCGAGGCGCGTCGCGAGCACCGGCCAGGTCAGCCCCGGCACCGGGAACGCCGCGACCGCGCCGACCGGCACCTCGTCGACCCGGCACAGGCGCGCGCGCAGCACGCTAGCTCCGTCCGCGCTGGCGCGGATCGAGCCAGTCGCGCAGGCCGTCGCCGAGCAGGTTCGCCGCCAGCACCACCCACGCGATCGCGAAGCCGGGCGCGAGCGCGTAGCGGATGAAGCCGGGCTTCCACAGGAACGTGCGGCCCTGATCGAGCATCGCGCCCCACGAGTAGTCGACGTGGCGGCCGAGGCCGAGGAACGACAGCGACGCCTCGACGACGACGACCGCGCCGAACGAGAAGGTCGCCTGCACGATCACCGGCCCGAGCAGGTTGGGCAGGACGTGGCGGGTCATCACCCGCACGTGACCGGCGCCGAGCGCGCGCGCGGCGGTCACGTAGTCGCGCTCGCGCAGCGACAGCACCTGCCCGCGGGCCACGCGCGCGTAGCCGACCCAGCCGTTGGCGACCAGCGCCACCACCAGCACGCCGAGCCCGGGCCGGTCGACGATGGCGACGATCGCGATGTTGAGCAGGATGCCGGGGAACGCGAGCAGGATGTCGATCACGCGCGAGATGACGACGTCGACGACGCCGCGGAAGTAGCCGGCGGCGACGCCGATCGCCACCCCGATCGCGGCGCACAGCGCGACCACCATCACCGACAGCACCAGCGCGGCGCGCGCGCCGTAGAGGAGCTGCGACAGCGCGTCGACGCCGTTCTGATCGGTGCCGAGCCAGTGCGACCAGGTCGCCGGCAGGAACGCGAGGTCGCTGTTCACCGCGCGGTCGCCGACCGGGTACGGCGCGATCCACGGGCCGACGAGCGCGAGCACGAGGAACAGCGCCAGCATCGCCGCGCCGAGGCGCGCCGACGGTGACAGCCGGGAGAGCGGCGGCAGGATCATGCGCGCCGGATCCGCGGATCGGCGATGCCGTAGGCGACGTCGACCATCAGGTTGACGAGCACGTAGATGGTGGCGATGACCAGCACCGTGCCCTGGATGACGGGGTAGTTGCGCTCGCCGATCGCGGTGACGAGCAGCGTGCCGAGGCCGGGCCGCGAGAAGACCTTCTCGGTGATGATCGCCCCCGACAGCATCGAGCCGAACTGCAGGCCGGCGATCGTGATCACCGGCAGGAGCGCGTTGCGCAGCGCGTGCTTGCCGACGACCGTGAGCTCGCGCAGGCCCTTCGCGCGCGCGGTGCGCAGGTAGTCCTCGCCGAGCACCTCGACCATCGACGACCGGGTCATGCGGGCGAGCAGCGCCATCAGGTGGGTGCCGACCGCGAACGCGGGCAGGACGAGCGCCGCGCCGCCGGTCTCCGCCGGGCCGGGCAGCCAGCCGAGATCGAGGAAGAACCAGAGCAGCAGCAGCGGGCCGAGCAGCATGATTGGCACCGCGATGCCCGACAGCGAGACGATCGCGGCGAGCGTGTCCATCCAGGTGCCGCGGCGCACGGCGGCGATGATGCCGAGCGGCAGCGCGAGCGCGATCGCGACGGCCATGCCGGCGACCGCGAGGATCATCGTCGACGGGAAGGCGTGGGCGATGAGCGCCATCACCGTCGGCTTGCTCCCCGGGTCGGGGCACTGGTGGCCGAGCGTCAGGTCGCCGACCCGGCGGAGGAAGTCGGCGAACTGCCCGGGCAGCGAGCGGTCGAGGCCGAGGCAGTGCGCGATCACCCGGCGCTGGTCGGCGGTCGCCTGATCGCCGCCGGCGAGGTGCGTGATCGGATCGCCCGGGATCAGGTGGATGAAGAAGAAGACCAGCACCGACACCCCGAGGATCGAGATGAGCCCGAGGCCGAGCCTCCTCAAGATGAACGCGCCGATGGGCACCCGCCGCGCAGGGTAACACCTCGGGATCGCCGCCGCCCGCGCGGGCGAGCTCGCGGGCGAGGCCGCGGGCGAGGCCGCGGGCCGGGGACGCCGACGGTGGCGTCGAGGTCATGGCGCCGTCGACGTTCACACCCGGTCGACCTCGACGTCGACCTGGGCCCCCGTCGGCGGAGCTCGCTCGGGGCGCTGGCCAGAATGCCAACGCTCTCGTCGCTCGATCGATCGATCGGGCGATCGGGCGCTCGGGCGATCGGGCCCGGGGAGGACCTCGGGACCGAGCTCGGTCAGGGCACCCCCCGCGCCGAGCTCCGCTCGGACGATCAGTCGACCGGCGCCTGCGCGCAGAACTTGTCGAACGACTGCAGGCGCTGGCCGGGCGGCGGCACCGGCTCGCCGCCGTGCATGCGCATGAGCGACTCGTCGCGGCACTCGTAGCCGTCGCGGCAGTCGCCGCCGTCGCCGCAGGTCGCCATGCAGAACCGCTCCTCCGACGCCTCCGGCACGCACTGGCCGTTGAGCGTGCAGACCTCGTCGAGCCCGCAGGCGTCGGTGCCGCCGGCGCCGGGCAGGTCCTCGGTCGCGTAGTCGCACGGCCTGTTCTCGAACGACGCGATGAAGAAGCGGATGCAGACCGAGCCGTCGGGGCAGGTCCCGTAGTCGCAGCCGGGGATCGTGCAGTAGCCGTCGAGCGAGGCCTGGTCGCAGACGAGGTTCGTGTCGCTGCCGCAGTCGGTGCTGACCAGGCAGGAGTCGCCGATCTCCTTGCCGCACCCGGCCAGGAGGCCGGCGGTCAGGGCGGCGGCCAGGACGAGCACGGGACGGGGACGGACGGCGGTCATGCGGGGCGGCATCCTAGAACAGGGGTCGGGCCGAGTGAAGCGTAGCCTGGACGTGGCGGTCGGCCCGGGTGCGGCCCTGGGTCGGCCGGTCAGCCGTGGGCGTTGCGGGTTGGACCCGGGCGCCGGGCCGACGGTTGCCTGCCGCCACCCCGTTGCCGCGCGGGACGAACGTATATGCTGCGCGCCATGAATCGAACCGCCGCCGCCTCCGCCCTGACCGTCGCCGTCTCGCTGTTCCTGGCTCACGACGCGTCCGCCGACACCAGGTCGTGGACGGCCGTGAAGAAGGTCATCGGCAAGGGCGACACCGCCGTCGTCAGCATCGACCTGTCGCAGCTCCGCTCGTCGGCGGCGTTCCAGCAGGGCCTGCAGCTGTTGCTCGACGGCGAGGCCGACGCCAAGCAGGCGTTCGACAGCGTCAAGAGCGAGTGCGGCTACGACGTGACGGCCGTCGTCTCGGACATGACCGTCGTCATGCAGGGCGACGAGCACCCGCTGATCGCGTTCGGCCTCGAGGGCCTCGACGAGGGCAAGGCGATCGACTGCATCGCCGCGGTCGCCGGCAAGATGGCCAACCAGCCGGGCGTGAAGCTGACGGGCAAGAAGCTGGGCAAGATCACCGAGTACAGCGTCGCCGGCGAGGACAAGAAGCTGTACGCGGCGTGGCTCGCGCCGGACGTGCTCGCGTTCACCGAGGACGTCAACGACAAGAAGGCGCTGCAGACGCGGGTCAGCGGCCACGGCGCCACGGGGGACCTCGCCAAGTTCCTGAAGAAGACGACGCCGGCGGCGCCGTTCTGGGTCGCGGTCGCGCAGAAGGACAAGGAGGACGGCCGCACGATCCTCGGCGGCTACGGCAAGGTCGACCTCGCCGGCGGCATCTTCAGCCTCGCCGGCTCGGTCGTGCTGTCGAAGCCGGCCGAGGCGACCGGCATGGCCGCCGAGGGCAACGAGGCGATCGGCAACGCGAAGCAGCAGGCCGCCAAGCAGAGCCCGGCGCTCGCGAAGGCGATCTCGACGGTCGTCATCAAGGCGGCCGGCAGCGAGGTGCAGATCACGGCGCAGGTGCCCGACAAGGACCTGCCGGCGATCATCCCGCAGCTCGATCACGTCTTCTGATCGGCGGCGCGCGGGCAGCCGTCCGCGCAGGCCTTGCCGGCGGCGGCCGGCGGCGCGCAGCGGCTGCGGGGCGGGGCTCGGGCGTGCGGGTCAGCCGTCCTCGCCGCTGGTGACGAGGTCGTCGTGGAGCACCTTCCGGTTGAGGAAGGCGCGCTCCTCGCCCTCGAGGTGGTCGCGCAGGTGGGCGACCAGCACGAGCGCCGACGTGCGCAGCCGGTCGAGATCGAGGAGATCCTTGAGCGGCTCGATCATGGCCCGCAGCGCGGCGTGCTCGGCGACGTGATCGTGGACCATGGCGTCGACGCGCTCCGCCGCCCAGGCGTCGGCCTGGGCGAGCAGCGGGCGCAAGGCCGCCTCCTCGTTGGCGTTGTGCGCGGCGAGCAGCACCGCCAGGCGCGACAGCAGCGACGCGAGCTCGATCGCGGCGCGCTCGCCGGTCTCCTCGGCGGCGGCGGCCTTCGCCTCGATCTGCGCGAGCATCACCCGGATCCGCGCGTGCTCCTCGGACAGGCGCAGGTGGACGTCGCTGGGGAACGTGGTCGCCATGGCGGAGGCCGTTGCACCGGGCGTGCCGCGCGCGGCCGGCGGGTGGACGCGCGTGCGCGGACGTGGGTACAACCGGGACCATGAAGCAGACGAGGAAGTGGGCCTCCGGCCTCGCGCTCGCGCTGGCGCTGACGTCCGGGTGCCTGGTCAAGAAGTCGACGTACGACCACGCGCTCCACCGGATCTCGGACCTCGAGGGACAGCTCGCGGAGGAGCAGAAGCAGCGCCTCGACCGCGAGGAGCGCATCAAGTCGCTCGAGGGCGAGCTCGACAAGCTGCGCGGCGAGTACGACGCGACCTCGCGGACGAACAAGGACGAGCTCGAGCGCATCAAGGGCGAGCAGCAGGCGACCGAGGCGGAGCTGACCGAGCTGCGCAAGCAGCGCGACGCGCAGGAGCAGCGGCTCGCCGCGTATCGCAAGCTGCAGGAGCGGTTCCGCGCGCTGGTCGACTCCGGCAAGCTGGAGATCGGCTTCCGCAACGGGCAGATGGTGGTGAAGCTGCCGTCGAGCATCCTGTTCCCGAGCGGGTCCGACACGCTGTCGGCGAGCGGGCAGTCGGCGCTGGCCGACGTGACGAAGATCCTGCTCGAGTTCAAGGACCGGCGCTTCCTGATCGCGGGCCACACCGACAACGTGCCGATCAAGACGCGGCAGTTCCGCAACAACTGGGTCCTGTCGACGGCGCGCGCGGTGTCGGTCGTCGAGTTCATGATCGCGCAGGGCATGCCGCCGACGCAGGTCGCCGCCGCCGGCTACGGCGAGGAGGACCCGGTCGCGCCGAACGACAGCGACGCGAACCGCGAGCTCAACCGGCGCATCGAGATCATCCTCGTGCCGAACCTCTCCGAGCTCCCGCAGCTCACCACCGACCAGCCCGACCCCGGCTCCTCCGGCTCGTCGTCGTCCGGCTCGTCGGGCTCGTCGTCGTCCGGCTCGTCGTCCGCCGGCTCGTCGTCCTCCGGCTCCGACCAGCCCGTCACCCAGCCGTAGCCCTGCATGCCCTTCCGCCACGCCCTCCTCGTGTGCGGGTCGCGCGGCGCGGGTGCGCGATCTGCTTCACACCGGCGAGCTCGACGCCGGGCCCAGGCGACGTCGCCACAAGAGCGACCCGCACTGCGTCGACCTGCGCGGGCGCCGCGGGGCGGCGTGGTAGCCTGACGAGGTGCGGCTGGAACGTCTGCCGGGCTGGGTGATCGAGAACGACGCGTCGATACGCGAGGAGGTCGCGCCGTTCGTCGATCGGTCGATGGCCGAGCGGTGGGACGCGACGCGGCGGTGCTGCCGCGCGGCGATGCGGATGCTGGCGTTCCAGCCCGACCCGCGGCCGGCGCTCGCGTATCGCGATCCGTTGCCGGAGAGCACCGTCGCGGCGCTGGCACGTCTCAGGCAGCGCCCGCATGGCTGAGCCGCGCCCGGCGGACGCCGCCGAGGCAGGTCTCCGGATCGCCCGCGCGCTCGACGACGCCGCCCTCGATTACGCGCTCGGCGGTGCGCTCGCGCTCGGCGCCCACGGCGTGCCGCGCGGCACGCTCGATGTCGATGTCAACGTCTTCACGCCCGACGAGGCGCTGCCGGCGGTGATCGGCGCCCTGACCAGCGTCGGCATCTCGATCGACGAGGCGGCGGCGACCGGCCGCGCTCGCAACGAGGGGATGTTCATCGGCGACTGGGCCGGCATGCGCATCGATGTCTTCGTGCCGAGCATCCCCTTCTCCGCCGAGGCAGGACGGACCCGCGTGCGGCTGGTCGATCCGGAGGGCGTCGGCGTCTGGTTCCTGTCAGCGGAGGCGCTCGCCGTCTTCAAGCTCCTCTTCTTCCGGCCCAAGGACCTGGCCGATCTCGAGCGGCTGGTCGCGGTGCGCGGCGCGGCCTTCGACCGCGGCTACGTTCGCCGCTGGATCGTGGAGATGATGGGGGAGGACGATCCGCGGGTCGTCGCGTGGGACGAGCTCGGGCGGCGGTTCGGCGGCGGGTGACGCGCCGACGTGACGAAGGCGGTCAGTGGTGGGGAACGACGGCGGGGCGGACGGGAGATGTGGCCGCGTGGGCCGGCGTGGCGGGGGTGGTGGGGTGCGGCGAGGTGGCGGCGTCGGGGAGCGTGGGCAACTCGACCTTCTTGCACTGCGCGGTGCAGGTCTTGGTCTTGCGGCCGTCGTCGCACTCCTCGCCGCCGGCGGCGTTGACGATCTTGTCGCCGCACCTGCGCTTCGTGCAGTTGAAGTTGCACGTGTCGGTCTCGTGCGCGGCGCCCGGATCGCACGCCTCGCCGGCGGCGTGGTTGACGACGCCGTCGCCGCACAGCGGCTTCGTGCAGTCGCCGTCGCAGGTGGCGGTGCCGCCCGGATCGCACGCCTCGCCCGCCGCCTTGTTCACGTAGTGATCGCCGCAGCCGGGCAGCGTGCAGTCCTTGTTGCACGACGGACTGTCGCGGCCGACGGTGCCCGGGTCGCACTGCTCGCCCTTCGCGTGGTTCACCAGGCCGTCGCCGCAGAGCGGGAACGTGCAGTCGATGTCGCACGTCGCCGACTCGACCGCGCCCGGGTTGTCGCACTGCTCGACGCCGCTCGTCACGCCGTCGCCGCATGCGGGCAGGCTCGGCCGCTTCGGGATGATGCACTCGCGGAGCTGGTCCTCCGCGTCGAGGAACCGGCTGTACGCCGCGATCGCCCGCGGTCCGGTCACCTCCTGATCGCCGATCCGGCACGACGTCGCGACCACGCCCGTGCTCGCCGGATCGCTCGCGAGGTGGCAGCGCAGCACGCCGTCGGACACCGTCAGCTTGACGTCGAAGACCTGCTGGCCGGCGTCGGCCTGATCGCGGGTGAGCACCGCGGCCGACGTGCGCCGGTTGGACGGCTCGCAGCTCAGCTCGTCGTGGATCGATGCGTGGACCGCGCCGCCGGCCGGGTCGACGTCGCGGGTCAGCACGTGCTGCTCCGTCACCGTGCCGGCGCCGACGGTGCGCTCGGTCGTCGTCGTGAACACCGCGGTCGGGTGCTTGCCCGCCGCCGCCAGCTCCGCCGTCCACCGATCGGCGCCGCGCACGTCGCGCGAGGCCCAGGCGCCGATCGCGTCGGTGCCGTGGCAGTGGCCGGTGATCACGCTGCCGTCGTCGAACGTCCGCACGCACGCCTCGTCGCCGACCAGCGCGTCGGGGCACCAGTCCTCGACCGGCGCGTCCGTGTACGCTTCCCGGACATCGGGGATCGCGCACTGCGACGGCGCGCCCGGTGACGACGGCGACCGCCACGCGCGCACGCCGAGGACGATGCCGCCGGCGAGCACGCCGGCGGTCGCCACCACGAGCCACCACCAGCGCGCGCCGACCGGCCGCATCATGGAAGGCAGCAGCGAGCTCGACTCCGCCGCAGACGCAGCCGCAGCCGCCGACGTCGCGGTCGGCCGCGCGGCGATCGCCGGCGCGTCCTTCCACAGCGACAGGTTCTCGATCGCGACGGCGACGCCGTCGTTGCCGCCCTGCTTCTCGGGCCCCATCGCGATCACGCCGACGACCTGGCCGGTCTCGACGCGGACCACCGGCCCGCCGCTGTGGCCGCCCTCGATGTCGCCGTCGGCGAGCTCGAGCTGCCACGCGGCGCGGTTGTGTCCGCCGATCGCGGTCAGGCTCGCCTTCGTGATGCGTCCGCGGTGCGGCACCGCGATCGGTCCGCCGCCCGCCGGCTCGAAGCCGAGCAGCTCGACCTCGTCGCCGACCGCGCCGCACGCGAGCACGAACGCCGACGGCTCCGCCAGCCCGGGCACCGCCAGCACCGCGAGGTCGACGCCCTCGCTCGACAGGTCGATGACCAGGCTCGCCGGCTGCCCCGCGACCTGGATGCCCTCGGCGCCGAGCGACCGCACCACGTGCGAGCAGGTCAGGACCTGGGCGACGCCTCCGTCGAGCCGGCGGATCACGAAGCCGCTGCCGTGATCGCGCGGGCGCGCCGGGTTGGTGACGAGGACGGGGTCGTTCATCGGGCGCACCGACTGCAGGCGCCGGTATCGTACACCCCGCCCACCCGAGGCGCCTGTTACCGGCCGAGCGCCACCGCTTGCGGCGTGCCGCGCGGAATGCGCGCCGACTGCGTGGCGGCGACGCGGCCGGCGCAAGGCGTGCGGTCGACGCACCGCGCGGCCCTGCGATCTCCGCGCATCGACGCGCGCGCGCCGCCGATCCGCGCAGGCACGGCGGTTGCTGGAGCGATCACGCACGAAGGAGGCGCCGAACATGCCCTCTGAACCCGGCCATTCCCTGTTGCGCGACCTCGAAGCCCGCGGCATCTCGCGCCGCGACCTCATGCAGTTCTGCGGCGCCGCCGCCGCCATGCTCGGTCTCCCGGCCACCGCCGCCGGCGAGATCGCGCACGCCCTGGAGGACCACCCGAAGCCCACGGTGGTCTGGCTCGAGTTCCAGGACTGCACGGGAGACAGCGAGGCGTTCCTGCGGGCCTCGAGCCCGACCGCGGCCGAGGTCATCCTCGACCTGATCTCGCTCGACTACCACGAGACCCTCATGGCGGCCGCCGGCCACCAGGCCGAGGCGGCCCGCGACGGCGTCCTCGCCGCCAAGAAGGGCCAGTACATCGCCGTCGTCGAGGGCTCGATCCCGAGCGGCGCCGGCGGCGCCTACTGCACGATCGCCGGCAAGTCCGCCCAGCAGATCGCCGACGACCTCTGCAAGAACGCCCTCGCGGTGATCGCGGTCGGCACCTGCGCCGCGTTCGGCGGCCTGCCCGCCGCCGCGCCGAACCCGACCGGCGCCCAGAGCGTCGGCGACGCGGTGTCCGGGATCCGGACGCTCATCAACCTGCCGGCCTGCCCGGTCAACGGCGAGAACATCGTCGCGGTCATCGCCTACTTCCTCACCTACGGGAAGTGGCCGGCGACCGACCGGCTGCACCGCCCGCTGTTCGCCTACGGCAAGCTCATCCACGACAACTGCGAGCGGCGCGCCCACTTCGACGGCGGCCAGTACGTCGAGCGGTGGGGCGACGAGGGACACCGGCTCGGCTACTGCCTCTACAAGGTCGGCTGCAAGGGCCCGGTCACCTCCAACAACTGCCCGAACATCGGCTGGAACGAGAACACCTCGTGGCCGGTCGGCTGCGGCCACCCGTGCATCGGCTGCGCCGAGCCGGAGTTCTGGGACAAGATGACGCCGTTCTACTCGCACCTGACCGGCGTCCCCGGCTTCGGCGCGGCGGCGAACATCGACAAGCTCGGCCTCTACGCGACGGCCGCCGTCGGCACCGCGTTCACCGGCCACGCGCTGGTCCAGCTCGGACGGCGCGCCTACGACAAGCGCAAGAACGCGAAGGAGGCCCGGGAGGCGAAGGAGGCCGCGGCCCAGGTCGCGCCCGCCGCCGCCACGCCCACCGACGCTCCGGCCGCCGAAGGCGACGCCGACTCCACCACCTCGAAGCGAGGCACGCCATGACCCACATCGTCGTCGACCCCGTCACCCGCATCGAGGGTCACCTCCGCATCGAGGCCGAGATCGAGAACGGCCAGATCGCCAACGCCTGGTCGTCGTCGACCATGTTCCGCGGCATCGAGCTGATCCTGCAGGGCCGCGACCCGCGCGACGCGTGGGCGTTCACCCAGCGCATCTGCGGCGTGTGCACGACCGTGCACGCGATCGCGTCGGTCCGCGCCGTCGAGGACGCGATCGGCGCCATCCCGCCGCCGAACGCCCGCATCCTGCGCAACCTCATCATGGCGTCGCAGGCGGTGCAGGACCACGTCATCCACTTCTATCACCTGCACGCGCTCGACTGGGTCGACGTCGTGTCGGCGCTCAAGGCCGATCCGGCGGCGACCTCGCAGCTCGCCCAGTCGATCTCCGACTGGCCCGAGTCGAGCACGACCTACTTCGCCGGCGTGAAGGAGCGCATCGGCGCGTTCGTCGCCCGCGGCCAGCTCGGCCCGTTCGCCAACGCCTACTGGGGCCATCCCGCCTACAAGCTGCCGCCCGAGGCCAACCTCATGGCGGTCGCCCACTACCTGTCCGCCCTCGAGTGGCAGCGGGACTTCATCAAGGTCCACGCGATGCTCGGCGGCAAGAACCCGCACCCTCAGTCGTTCCTCGTCGGCGGCATGGCGACGCCGGTCGATCCGAACTCGCAGGCCGCGCTCAACATCCAGACGATCAAGGCGCTGCACGAGCTGCTCGGCAAGGCGCGCGCGTTCGTCGACAAGGTCTACATCCCCGACCTGCTCGCGGTCGCGTCGTTCTACAAGGACTGGGCGGGCATCGGCGCCGGCGTGGGCAACTACCTCGTCTACGGCGACTACCCGATGAACGACACCAAGGGCGCGCCGCTCTACTTCCCCGGCGGCGTGATCCGCAACCGCGACCTGTCGAAGCTCGAGGCGTTCGATCCGTCGAAGGTCACCGAGCAGATCGCGCACTCCTGGTACACGTACCCGGGCGGCGACGCGTCGGCCCTGCACCCGTCGAAGGGCGTGACCCGCCCCGCGTACAGCGGCCCCAAGCCGCCGTACGACCGGCTCGACACCTCGGCCAAGTACTCGTGGCTGAAGTCGCCGCGCTACGACGGCCTGCCGATGGAGGTCGGCCCGCTCGCCCGCATGCTGGTCGGCTACGCGACCGGCCACCCCGAGATCAAGCCGGCCGTCGAGGGCGTGCTCGGCAAGCTGGGCGTCGGCCCGACGGCGCTGTTCTCGACGCTCGGCCGGGTCGCCGCCCGCGGCATCGAGACCAAGCTGCTCGCCGACAAGATGGGCGTCTGGATCGACGAGCTCGCCGACAACATGGGCCGCGGCGAGCTGCGCATCCACGACAGCGACAAGTGGGATCCGTCGAGCTGGCCGCACGACTCGATCGGCGCCGGCTTCCACGAGGCGCCGCGCGGCGCGCTCGGCCACTGGGTCCACGTGTCGTACGGCAAGATCAAGAACTACCAGTGCGTGGTGCCGAGCACCTGGAACGCCGGCCCGCGTGACTCGAACGGCGCGCCCGGCCCGTACGAGGCGTCGCTGCTCGGCACGCCGGTCGCCGACCCCGAGCAGCCGCTCGAGATCCTGCGCACCGTCCACTCGTTCGACCCGTGCATGGCCTGCGGCGTCCACGTCGTCGATCCGAAGGGGCGCGAGCTCGCTCGCGTGAAGGTGCGGTGATGCCGGCGCTGGTGACCGCGCAGCCCGCCCCGGCTCCGGCCCCGCCGCCGCCCCCGCAGCGGACGGCCGCCGAGGCCGCCGAGGCCGCCGAGCACGAGCTCGAGCCGGTCTACGTGTGGGACCTCGTCGTCCGCCTCTGCCACTGGGCCGTGGTCTTCTCGATGCTCACGCTCGTCGTGACCGGCATCGACATCGGCCACCCGTTCCTCGGCGGCGGCCACGGCAAGGCCGGCTTCACCCACGGCTACGTGCGCGTCGTCCACTTCTACGCCGCGCAGCTCTTCACGCTGGCGGTCGGCGCGCGGATCGTCTGGATGTTCCGCGGACCGCGCGTCAGCGGCTGGCGCACCTTCGTGCCGGCGAGCCGCCGGCGGCAGCGCGGGCTGGTGCAGACCTTGCTCTTCTACTCGGCCCTGAAGTCGAAGCCGCCGGAGAGCATCGCCCACAACCCGATGGCCGGGTTCACGTACCTGTTCGTCTTCGGGATGTACCTGCTGATGATCGCGAGCGGCTTCGCGCTCTACTCGAGCGGCGCGTACACGTCGTACATGCACCGGTTCACGTTCCTGGTGCCGCTGTTCGGCGGGCTGCAGAACGCGCGGTGGATCCACCACGTGACGATGTGGCTGCTGCTCTGCTTCGTCATCCAGCACGTGTTCAGCGCCATCCTGACCTCGCTCGCCGAGAAGAACGGCTGCGTCGACTCGATGTTCAGCGGCTACAAGTACCTGCCCCGCAACCGGAAGCCCGACGATGATCGCGACTGACATGCTTGCGACTGACGCTCTGCCGACGGTGGACGACCGCATCCCCCTGCTCCTGCTCGGGCTCGGCAACGTGCTGTGCCAGGATGACGGGGCGGGGGTGGCGGCGCTCCACCGGCTGCGGCGCGCCTACGCGCTGCCGGCCGGCGTGCTCGTCGTCGACGGCGGCACGCTCGGGCTCGACCTGCTCCCGCTGGTCGAGCGCGCCGAGCGCGTGCTGCTGCTCGACGCGGTGGGCGCCGACGCGCCGCCGGGCACCCTGGTCCGCCTCGAGGGAGACGAGGTGGCGCCGGCGGTGCGCGAGCGGCTGTCCCCCCACCAGATCGGCGTCGCCGACCTGCTCGGCGGCGCGGCGATCCTCGATCACTATCCGGACGAGGTCGTCATCGTCGGCGTGGTGCCGGCGGCCACCGACCTCGGCCTCGGCTGCACGCCCGACGTCGCGGCCAGCCTCGACGGGCTGGTGCTGGCGGCGGTCGCCGAGCTGGCGGCGATGGGGTTCGCCCCCGCGCGATTCCTGCGCGATGACGCGGCGGCGGCGGCGATGATCGAGCCCGACGACATCCGCGCGCTCGGCCTCTGAATTGCTTTGGAGTCCCATCCATGATGGGGCTACGCATCGAGGTCCGCGGCACGGTGCAGGGGGTGGGGTTCCGCCCGTGGGTGTACCGGCTGGCGCGCGAGCTGGGCGTCGTCGGCCGCGTGCGCAACCACGCGGGCGGCGTCACCATCGACGCCTTCGCCGGCGCCGACATCCTCGAGGCGCTGGTCGCCCGCCTGCAGGCGGAGGCGCCGGCGCCGGCCCGGGTGCGCGAGGTCACCACCGCGCCGCTCGAGGGGCCGCCGCGCAACGACTTCGTCATCGAGCACAGCGCGACCGCCGGGGCGCGCGCGCTGTCGATCCCGCCGGATCTCGCGACCTGCCCGGCCTGCCTCGCCGAGGTCGATGACCCGGCCAACCGGCGCGCAGGCTACGCGTTCACCAACTGCACCGCGTGCGGACCGCGCTTCACGATCGCGACCGGCGTCCCCTACGACCGGGCGGCGACGACGATGGCCGGCTTTCGCATGTGCCCCGACTGCCAGGCGGAGTACGACGATCCGGGTGATCGCCGCTTCCACGCCCAGCCCGACGCCTGTCCGGTCTGCGGACCGAGGCTGGCCCTGTGGGACGGAAGCGGGCGGCCGATCGTGACCGGCGATCCGCTGGCGGCGGCGGTCGCCCGGCTGCGCGCCGACGAGATCGTGGCCATCAAGGGCCTGGGCGGCTACCACCTGGCGTGCGACGCGACGTCGTCGGCGGCGGTGGCGGCGCTGCGGGCGCGCAAGCACCGCGATCACAAGCCGTTCGCGGTGATGGTCGCCGACCTCGACGCGGCGCGCGCGCTGGCCGAGCTCGAGGAGGCCGAGGCCGCGGCGCTGGTGGCGCCGGAGCGGCCGATCGTCCTGGTGCGCAGGCGCGCAGCGGCGCGCGCATTCCTTGCGCAGGAGGCGCAAGGCGGCGAAGGACGTGCGCCGGGCGGCGACGACGGCGGCGCGCCGGTGATCGCCGACGGCGTCGCCCCCGACACCGACCTGCTCGGGGTGATGCTCGCCTACACGCCGCTCCACCACCGGCTGGCGGCCGCCGTCGGCCGCCCGCTGGTGATGACGTCCGGCAACCGCGCCGACGAGCCGATCGTCTGCGACGACGCCCAGGTCGTGGCCCGCCTCGGCGACATCGCCACGTCGTTCCTCGTCCACGACCGGCCGATCGCCAACCGCTGCGACGACTCGGTGGCCCGCGTCATCGACGGTGCGCCCACGCTGCTGCGCCGCTCGCGCGGCTGGGTGCCGCGGCCGATCGCGCTCGCCGAGCCGGTGCCGCAGCCGATCCTCGCCGTCGGCGGCCAGCTCAAGAACACCTTCTGCCTGGCGGTCGGCGACCGCGCGTACCTCGGCCCGCACATCGGCGACCTCGACCAGCTCCCGACGCTGGAGCACTTCGAGGACGCGCTCGCCCGCATGGCCGGACTGTTGCAAGTGCACCCGGAGGTGATCGCGCACGACCTCCACCCGGACTACCTGTCGACGCGCTGGGCGCGGGGCCAGGCCGGTGCGCGGACGATCGGCGTGCAGCACCACCACGCGCACGTCGCCAGCGCGATCGCCGAGCACGGCCTGCGCGGCCCGGTGATCGGCGTCGCCTTCGACGGCACCGGCTGGGGTCCCGACGGCACCGCGTGGGGCAGCGAGGTGCTGCTCGCGACGGCCGGCGGCTACCAGCGGCTGGCGACGTTCCGGCCGATCGCGCTGGCCGGCGGCGAGGCCGCGATCCGCAACCCGTGGCGCATCGCGCTCGCGCTGCTCGACGACGCCCTCGGCGGCGCGACCGGGCCGCTGCTCGGCGCGATCGCCCGCACGCCGCTGTTCGCGAAGGTGCCGGCCGGCGAGCTCGCCGTCGTGCGCCGCATGCTGCGGACCCGGCTGAACGTGGCGCCCGCCCGCGGCGTCGGCCGCTACTTCGACGGCGTCGCCGCGCTCGCGCACGCCCGCGCCGAGTCGCGCTACGAGGGTCAGCTCGCGATGGCGTGGAACGCGATCGCGGCGGCCGGCGACCACCCGCCGTATCCGTGGGCGATCGAGCGCGGCGAGGCCCACGCGGAGCTCGACCTGCGCGCGATGGTCCGCGCGATCGTCGCCGACGTCTCCGCGGGCGTGCCGGCGCCGATCCTCTCGGCCCGCTTCCACGCGACGCTGGTCGCCGCGACCGCCGAGGCGGTGCGCGCCGCCGTCGCGACCCACGGACGGCTGCCGGTGGTGCTCACCGGCGGCGCGTTCGCCAACCCGATCCTCGCCTCCGGCCTCACCGCCGCGCTGCGCGAGCTCGACGTCCGCCGTCACCGCGAGGTGCCGCCCGGCGACGGTGGGCTCGCGCTCGGCCAGGCGGTGGTGGCGGCGGCGGCGCTCGCCCGCGAAGGAGGACGCTGATGTGTCTCGGAGTCCCAGGCCGCGTGCTCGCCGTCGACGGTGACGTCGCCACCGTCGACTTCTGGGGGGCGGTGAAGCAGATCCGCCTCGACGTCGTCGACGCGCCGGTGGCGCCCGGCGACTACGTGCTCAACCACGTCGGCTTCGCGATCCGCCGGATCGCCGCCGAGGAGATCGGCGACACGCTCGCGATGTACGACGAGCTGCTGCGCCGCGCCGACGCCGAGGACCTGATGGCGGCCGACATCCAGGGCGAGCTGGCGGCGGCGCCGGGTCACGATCCGGTCGACGGCGCCGCGGGCCCGGACGGCCCCGCGGGAGCCGCGCGATGAGCGACGTCGTCCCGTTCGGCCTCCGCTTCCGCGATCCCGCCCGCGGCCGCGCGCTGGCCGGCGCGCTCGCGACGCAGGTCGCGCGCCTCGGCCGCTCGCCGGTGTCGGTGATGCACGTCTGCGGCAGCCACGAGCAGGCGATCGCGCGCCACGGCCTGCGCGCCGCCTTCCCGCCCGACCTCGAGGTCATCATGGGCCCGGGCTGCCCGGTCTGCGTGACCGACGTCCCCGAGGTCGACGAGGCGGTCGCGCTCGCCCAGCAGGGCGTGCGGATCGCGACCTACGGCGACATGCTGCGGGTGCCCGGCACCTCGCGCTCGCTCGCCGACGCGCGCGCGGCCGGCGCGAAGATCGACATCGTCTACGGCGTCGGCCAGGCGGTCGAGCTCGCCCGCGCGACGACCGAGCCGCTCGTCTTCTTCGCGTCCGGCTTCGAGACGACGGCGGTGGCGACCGCGGCGGTGCTGCTCGCCGGCCCGCCGGACAACTTCTCGATCCTGTCGGCGCACAAGTACATCCCGCCGGTGATGGAGATCGTCGCGGAGATGCCGGGCAGCCGCGTCGAGGGGTTCCTCGCCGCCGGCCACGCCGCCGCGATCACCGGCTGGGGCGTGTTCGAGGCGTTCGTCGCGCGCCACCAGGTGCCGGTCGTCGTCGCCGGCTTCGAGCCGCTCGACGTGCTGGCCGGCCTCGTGCGGCTCGTCGAGCTGATCGCCGACGGCACGCCGGCCGTCGACAACGCCTACCCGCGCTGCGTCAGCCGCGAGGGCAACCTCGCCGCCCAGGCCACGCTGTGGAAGGTGTTCCGTCCGGTCGGCGGACGATGGCGCGGCATCGCCCACGTGCCGAGCGGCAACCTGCGGCTGCGCGACGAGTTCTCGCAGTGGGACGCCCGCCGCCGCTTCACGATCGATCTCGCGGCGCTGTGGGATCACGCGCCGCCCGCGCTGGTCCAGCAGTGCCAGTGCGGCGACATCATGGCGGGCATCGCCTCGCCGCACGACTGCCGCCTGTTCGGCAAGGAGTGCACGCCCGACACGCCGGTCGGCGCCTGCATGGTCTCGGCCGAGGGCACTTGCAAGATCTGGCACCAGTACGGCGGCCAGCCCGAGCTGCGCACGCTGAGGAGATCGCGGCCATGACCACGGTGAAGCTCACCCGACCCGTCGACGAGCGGATCACGCTCAAGTACGGCGCCGGCGGCGGCGCGATGCGCGCGCTGATCGAGCAGATCTTCGCCCCCGAGCTGGGCGAGGTCGTCGACGGCGTCGGCCTGGCGGCGATGGACGACGGCGCCGTGCTGCGCGCCGGCGATCGCTGGCTCGTCATCACGACCGACTCGCACGTCGTCCACCCGCGCTTCTTCCCCGGCGGCGACGTCGGCCGCCTGTCGGTGTCGGGCACCGTCAACGACCTGGCGATGATGGGCGCCACCGAGCCGCTCGCGCTGACGTGCGCGGTCGTCCTCGAGGACGGCTTCGCCCGCGAGGAGCTCGAGCGGATCTGGCGCTCGATCCGCCGCACCTGCGTCGAGGCCGGCACCACGGTGGTGACCGGCGACACCAAGGTCATGGGCCACGGCGAGCTCGACGGCCTCATCATCAACACGACCGGCATCGCGCTCACCGATCGCTACGTGCGCGACAACGCGCTGCGGCCCGGCGACTACCTGATCGTCACCGGCACCGTCGGCGATCACGGCCTCGCGGTGATGGCGGCGCGCAACGACCTCGGCCTCGAGAGCGAGCTCGCCTCCGACGTCGCGCCGATCAACGGCCTCGTGCGCGCGGCGCTGGCCGCCGGCGGCGCCGGCATCGTCGCGATGAAGGACCCGACCCGCGGCGGCCTCGCGTCGTCGCTGCACGAGCTGGCCGAGAAGAGCGGCGTCGGCATCGTCGTCGACGAGCCGAACGTCCCGGTGCGCGACGAGGTGCGCGCGGTCGGCGAGCTGCTCGGCATCGATCCGCTGCTGGTCGCCAACGAGGGCAAGGCGGTGATCGGCGTGCGGCCCGAGGCGGTCGACGCGGTGATGGCCGCCTTGCGCGCCCACCCGCAGGGCCGCCAGGCCGCGCTGATCGGCACCTGCACCGACGTGCGGCCCGGCTCGGTCATCCTCGACACCGGCATCGGCCGCCGCCTGCTCGTCGAGCCCGAGGGCGAGCTGCTCCCCCGCATCTGCTGATCCGAGGAGGAACCGATGGATCGCGCGTCGCACATCCGCATCGACCGCCACGGGCCGGTCGGCGTGATCACGATCGCCCGCCGCGAGCGGCACAACTCGCTCGACGTCACGACGGCCCAGGACCTGCGCAAGGCCGGGCTGCAGCTCGCCCGCGACCGCAGCGTGCGGGCGGTCGTGCTGCGCGGCGACGGCGGCATCTTCTGCAGCGGCGCCGACCTGAAGTACATCCGCGACGGCGGCGACGGCTCCGACCTCGGCTACCTGCAGCCGGGCGGCGCGGCCGGGGCCGGCGGGGCCGCGGGGGGCGGTGGCCACGGCGCGATCTTCAAGCAGATCCTCGAGTACCTCCACTGCGCCATCTCGGAGATCCGGCGGGCGCCCAAGCCGTTCGTCGCCGCCGTCGACGGCGCGGCGGCCGCCGGCGGGCTCGGCCTCGCGATGTCGTGCGACCTCGTGCTCGCGTCGGAGCGGGCCTGGTTCGAGTGGGCGTACCTGAAGACCGGGCTCACCGGCGCCGAGTCGTCGACGTTCATGCTCCCGAGGCTGGTCGGCTTCCGCAAGGCGATGGAGCTGGTGCTGCTGTCGCCGAGGCTGACCGCGCGCGAGGCGCTGGCCGAGGGGCTGATCAACCGGGTCGTCCCCGACGGCGAGCTCGACGAGGCGGCGCTCGCGCTGGCGGCGCGGCTCGCCGAGGCGCCGACCGCGGCCGTCGGGGTCGCCAAGGAGCTGCTCAACCGCGCCGCCGGCATCGACCGGCTCGACGTCCACCTCGACACCGAGCTGACCGAGCTGGCCCGCATCGCCGACGGCGCCAACTTCTCCGAGGGGATCGACGCCTTCTTCGGCAAGCGGTCGCCGCGGTTCGGAGTCGAGTGATGCACGAGTACTCCATCGTCTCGGCGCTGGTCGATCAGGTCGCGCAGGCGGCCGAGCCGCGCGGCGCCCGCGTCCAGCGCGTGCACGTCGCGATCGGCGAGCTGGCCGGCGTCGACATCGAGCTGCTGCGGACCGCGTTCGACACCTTCCGCGCGAGGACGGTCTGCGAGGACGCGGAGCTGGAGGTGCGACCGGTGGCGGCGGCGTGGCGCTGCGCGCGCTGCGACGCGGCGATCGAGGCGGGGGCGGTGCTGCGCTGTCCGGGTTGCGGACGGCCGGCCCGCCTGACCGCCGGTGACGAGATCGTGCTCGAGCGAATCGAGCTGGAGGTCCCCGATGTGTGACGACTGCGGCTGTGGCGATCCCGAGCTGGTTCCCGTCGAGGTGCAGACCCGGATCCTGGCCGGCAACGACCGGACGGCGGCGCACAACCGCGCCCACTTCGAGGCGGCGGGGGTGCTGGCGATCAACCTGATGGGCTCGCCGGGCGCCGGCAAGACGGCGGTGCTGGAGGCGACCGCGCGGCGGTCCGGCGGGACGCTGCGGCTGGCCGCGGTGAGCGGCGACCTGGCGACCGACCGCGACGCGCAGCGGCTCGTGAAGGCCGGCGTGCCGGCGGCGGCGATCACGACCGGCTCGGCGTGTCACCTCGACGCGGCGATGGTGCACCGGTCGCTGCACGACGTCGGCTGGCGCGACGTCGACATCTTCGTCATCGAGAACGTCGGCAACCTGGTGTGCCCGGCGGTGTACGACCTCGGCCAGGCGGCCAACGTCGTCGCGCTGTCGGTGACCGAGGGCGAGGACAAGCCGATCAAGTACCCGGTGATGTTCCGCAAGGCGGACCTGGTGCTCCTGACCAAGTGCGATCTGCTGCCCCACCTCGACGTCGACGTGGCGGCGATCGAGGACGCGCTCGCGCGGGTGATGCCGGAGCCGAGGATGATCAAGGTGTCGGCGCGGACCGGCGAGGGGATCGACGAGTGGCTGGCGTGGCTGGAGGCGAGGCGGCCGCGGGTGGCCGCGTGGCCGCGCGGCAGCCTGCTGCACGCGCACGAGCACGCGCACGGCGACGGGCCCCCGCACGAGCACGAGCACGAGCACCCGCACGATCATTCCCACGGCCACGATCACGACCACGACCACGGCTAGCGAAGCCGGCAACCGAAGCACGATCAACCTCACGCCACCGAGACCCCCCATGGCGATCTCCCTCGTCGTCCCGCTCACCGCCGCCGCGGTCACCGTCGGCTCGCTGCACTCGCTGGCCCCCGACCACTGGCTGCCGATCGCCGCCGTCGGGCGCGCGCGCGGCTGGTCGAAGGGGCGCACCGCGCGCGTCGCGCTCCTCTGCGGGTTCGGCCACGTCAGCGTCTCGGTCGTCCTCGGGCTCGTCGGGCTCCTGACCGGCGTCGCCACCGTGCGCGCGCTCGGCGATCACGCATCGTCGATCTCCGGGCTCCTGCTCATCGGCTTCGGCCTCGCCTACGCGTTGTGGGGCGTCCGCCACGCGCTCGCCCACCGGCTGCACGGCCACCACCACTCGCACTACGACCACGTCCACGATCCGGGGAAGGTCGGCACCTGGGCGCTGTTCGCGATCTACTGCGCGGATCCGTGCGTGGCGGTGATCCCGATCCTCTTCGCCGCCGCGCCGCTGTCGGCCGGCGCGACCGCCGGCATCGTCGTGATCTACGAGGCCGCGACCATCGCGACGATGGTCGGCCTGGTGATGCTCGCGCGGGCCGGCGCGTCGCTGCTGCACGGCCGCTGGACCGAGCTGTGGGGCGACAGCGCCGCCGGGGCGTCGATCGCGGTCACCGGCGTCGCCGTGCTCTTGCTCGGCATCTGACGGCGGCCGCGAGCGGCCGGCGCGCAGACGCTGCAGCGGCCGCTGCGCCGCCCGCAAGCTCTGCCGGCTCGCCGGCGCGGCCTCCTGACGATGCCGCGACCTGCGCGGGCACGAGCGATGCAACTTCGGGCGGCGTGGCTCGACGTCCGCGCCCCACGCCCTCGACCTCCGCCGATCTCACGGCGCTGATCGCCACCGAGGAGCGCCTCGAGCGAGCGCTGGCCGCGGCGCGCGCGGCCGCCGACCAGGCGATCGCCGAGGCACGCGAGCGCGCGGCGACGAGCGAGGCCGCCGCCGCCGAGGCGATCGCGGCCGCCGGCGCCGAGGTCGCGGCCGAGGTGGAGCGCGCGACAGCGGCGCGCATCGCGGAGCTCGAGCGCGACGCCGATCGCGAAGCCGCCGCGTGGGACGCCCTCCACGGCGCCGCGCTGGCGCGCGCCGTCCGCCAGGTGCTCGGCTCCCTGCGCGCGCGGCTGCGGGAGACCCCGTGATCATCGAGATGTCGATGGTCCGGTTGATGGGCCGCAAGGCCGAGCTGCCCCGCACGCTGGCCGCGCTGCAGGACCTCGGCACGCTGCACCTCGCCGATCCGATCGGCGAGCACGGTGTCGCCCATCCGCCGCCGCCGGCCGCGGACCGGCGCCGCC
>DASZXE010000137.1:0-12957 GCA_035546475.1 Kofleriaceae bacterium | reverse complement strand
ACAGCTCGCAGCGCTCGCGGGCGACGGCCGCCTTCGACGACGCCCGCGCGCCGGCGGCCGGCGCGGCGAGCCGCCCGAGGGAGGGCAGGGCGATCACGGCGCCGCCCGGTGGACGCGGAGCTGCACCAGCTCGGGGTCGCGCAGCGCCGGCAGGCCCTCGATGACGATCGCGGTCGCCTCGGGCGCCGCGCTCTCGACGACGCGGCGGACGATGCTCTCGGCCAGCCGCGGCGACATCGCGCCCGCCGCGAGCGGCGCCGCGCGCAGGCGGATCGTGCCGCCGTCGATGCGGTCGACGACCAGCGCGTCGTCGGGCGCGCCCAGCTCGCGTCGCAGCGCCGCCAGCGCCTCCTCGACCCGCTCGCCGATCGGCGTCGGGTGCAGGCCGTGCAGCACGAGCAGGCTGGCGAGCAGCTCGTCGCCGGCGAGCCGCGCGTCGAAGCTGTCGTCGGCGCCCGCCGCCCGCGCGTGCTCGAGGGCGCGCTCGAGCCCGGCGCCGTACACGCCGAGCACGCGGCGCAACAGGTCCTCGATCCGCTGGAACGCCGGCAGCGGCACCAGGCCGCGCAGCTCGTCGAGCGCCTGCTCGATGCGCGCCGAGTCGGCGGCGAGCTGGACCTCGTCGATCACGAGGCCACCCCCGCCTGCGCGCGCAGCCAGCCGCACCACTCGCGCATGCCGTCCCCCTTCGCGGCCGACACCGGGAACACGTCGATCGACGGGTTCACCTTGCGCGCGTTGGCGATCATCGCGCCGACGTCGACCTCGAGGTGGGGCAGGAGGTCGGCCTTGGTCAGGACCATCGCCTTCGCCGCGCGGAAGACGTGCGGGTACTTGAGCGGCTTGTCCTCGCCCTCGGTCACCGAGATGACGACGACCTTGGCCTTCTCGCCGAGGTCGAACAGCGCCGGGCAGACCAGGTTGCCGACGTTCTCGATCATCACCAGCGCGCCGGCCGCCGGCGCCAGCTCGGCGAGGCTGCGCTCGATCATGTCGGCGTCGAGGTGGCAGCCGGCACCGGTGTTGACCTGCAGCACCGGGCGGCCGGTGGCGGCGATGCGGCGCGCGTCGTGGTCGGTGGCCTGATCGCCCTCGATCACGGCGATCGCCAGCTCGGGCAGCTTGCGCAGCGTGTGCTCGAGGAGCGTCGTCTTGCCGGCGCCGGGCGCGCCGATCAGGTTGAGCGCGGTGATGCCGCCGGCGGCGAGCCGCGCGCGCAGCGCCTCGGCCTGGAGGTCGTTCTTGGCGAGCAGCGCGGTCTCCAGCGCCACCCGGCGGAGCGGCCGCGTCGCCGCACGCGCGTGCTCGTGCCCGTGCGGGTGCTCGTGCGGGTGGTCGTGCTCGGGGTGGTGCGCGTCGGTCGCGCGGTCACATCCACAGGTTCTACACATCCGTGACCTCCACGTTGGCGAGCCGCAGCTCGTCGCCGGACGTCAGCGCGCGGTCGAAGCTCCCGCACCGGCACGCCGCCGCCAGCGAGGCGGCGCGCTCCTCGTGTCCACAGGTCCGGCAGCGCGCTCGTCCGGGGATCCGGACGATGTCGAGCTCGCTGCCGGCCAGGGGCGTGCCCTCGACGCACACCCCGAAGGAGAAGCGCAGGGCCGCGACGTCGACGCCGGCCAGCTCGCCGATCTCCAGGTGGATCACGCGGACCTGGCTGCCCGCGGTGTGATCGAGGACGGTCTCGACGAGGCATTCCATGAGGGCCAGCTCGTGCACGCCCCCCGTCCCCATGCGAGCCCCATGCGAGGTGCGCCGACCGCCCGACCTGACGCGTCGACGTGGACTTGTATGGCAGGCCATGCACTCCCGCCGCGGCAGATCCGCCACGATCGTGCGGATGCGCACGCGCGATCCGGTCGAGCGCCGTCGCGCCGCGTTCGGTGCGGCCGAAGGACGCCGCCCTCGCGGCCCCGCGGTTCAGCCGCGCGGACCATCGCTTGCAGGGTCCAGCGCGGCGTGGAGCTCGAGCGCAGAGCCATCCGCGTCCGTGGGATCGTCCAGGGCGTCGGCTTCCGGCCGGCGATGCACCGGCTGGCGAGCTCGCTGGGCCTCGCCGGCTTCGTCCGCAACGACGCCGAGGGCGTGTGGATCGAGATCCAGGGCGGCACCGTCGAGCTCGACCGCTTCCTCGGCAGCCTGACGTCCGTCGCGCCGGGCACCGCCCGCATCGATCGGATCGACGCCAGCCCGATCGAGCTCGCCGACGAGCGCGACCGCGACTTCGTGATCGCCGACAGCGTGACCACCGCGCTGCAGCCGCGCGCGGCCTCGATCCCGGCCGACCTCGGCCCCTGCGACGCATGCCTGCGCGAGCTCGCCGATCCGGCCGATCGGCGGCACCGCTATCCGTTCATCAACTGCACCGGCTGCGGCCCGCGCTTCACGATCGTGCGCGAGGTCCCGTACGACCGGCCGGGCACGACGATGGCGGCGTTCGAGATGTGCGCGGCGTGCCGGCGCGAGTACCGCGATCCGCGCGACCGCCGCTTCCACGCCGAGCCGAACGCCTGCCCGCGCTGCGGTCCGCGGCTGACGCTGGTCGGACCTCGCGGCGGCGAGGTCGCGGTCGGCGACGACGCGCTGCGCGCCGCCACGCGCGCGCTGGCGCTCGGCGCGATCGTCGCGGTCAAGGGCGCCGGCGGCTTCGCGCTCGCCGTCGATGCCGCCGACGAGGCCGCGGTCGTGCGCCTGCGCGTGCGCAAGCGGCGGCCGCACCGCCCGTTCGCGGTGATGGTGCGCGACCTGGCGACCGCCGAGCGGCTCGCGGTGCTCGACGACGCGGCGCGCGCGCTGCTGGCGTCGCCGGTCCGGCCGATCGTGCTCGCGCCGGCGCGCAACCACGCGCCTTGCCCCGCGATCGCGGCCTCGGTCGCGCCCGGCCTCGTCGACCTCGGCCTCTACCTGCCGCCGACGCCGCTGCAGCACCTGCTCGCCGCCGACGGGCCGGCCGCGATGGTGATGACCAGCGGCAACCTCGCCGACGAGCCGATCGCCCGCACGAACGACGAGGCGCTCGCCCGGCTGCGCGACGTCGCCGATCTCTTCCTCGTCCACGACCGCGAGATCTGCGCGCGCGCCGACGACTCGGTGGTGCGCGCGTCGGCCCGCGGCGCCATCCCGATCCGCCGCGCGCGCGGGGTCGTGCCGTCGTCGATCGCGATCCCGATCGACGGCCCGCCGGTGCTGGCGGTCGGCGCCCACGAGCGGGCGACCGTCTGCCTCGCCGCCGGCGGCCGCGCCGTCCTGTCGCCGCACCTGGGCGACCTCGATCACCCGGAGACCGAGGCGTTCTTCGTCGAGGCGATCGCGCACCTCGAGGCGCTCCTCCGCGTCGCGCCGGCGGCGGTCGCCCACGATCTCCACCCCGACTACCGCAGCACGCGGTGGGCCCGCGCGTCGGGCCTGCCGGCGATCGCGGTGCAGCACCACCACGCCCACGTCGCCGCGTGCCTCGCCGAGCACGGCCGCACCGAGCGCGTCACCGGCGTCGCGTTCGACGGGACCGGCCTCGGCGACGACGGCCGCCTGTGGGGCGGCGAGATCCTCGACGCCGACCTCGCCACCGCGCGCCGCCTCGGCCACCTCCGCCCGCTCGCGCTCGCCGGCGGCGAGGCCGCGATCCGCGCGCCGTGGCGGCTCGCCGCCGCCGCGCTGCTCGACGCCGGCCTCCCGCTCGAGCACCTCGACGGCACCGGCGTCGACGCCGTCGAGCGCAAGCGGATCGCCGGCCTGCTGTCGACCGACCTGCCGCCGCGGGCGACCGGCGCCGGCCGCTGGTTCGACGCGGTCGCCGCGCTGCTCGGCGTCGCGCGCGAGATCAGCTACGACGGCCAGGCCGCGACGCAGCTCGAGGCGCTCGCCGCCTCCGACCCCGAGGCCGACCCCGCGCCGTTCGCCTTCGAGCTGACGGCCGCCCGCGCCGGCGCCCCGTTCGAGCTCGATCTCCGGCCGGCGATCCGCGAGCTGGTCGCCGAGCTCCCCCGCGTCGCGCCCGCGCGCCTCGCCGCCCGCTTCCACGCGACGATCGCGCACGCGATCGTCGCCGCCTGCCAAGCCGCCGGCCGCGCCACCGTCGCGCTCACCGGCGGCTGCTTCCAGAACCGCCGCCTCGTCGAGCACGCGGCCCGCCTGCTCGAGGCCAGCGGCTTCGAGGTGCTCGTCCACCGCGTCGTCCCGCCGAACGACGGCGGCCTCTCGCTCGGCCAGGCCGTCGTCGCGTCCGCCCGCCTGCACACCGGAGGAGGAACCTGATGTGCCTCGCCATCCCCGGCGAGATCGTCGACGTCCACCAGCGCGACGGCCTCCGCTTCGCCACCGTCGCGTTCGGCGGCATCACCCGCGAGGTCTGCCTCGAGTACCAGCCCGACGCCGCGCTCGGCGACTACGTGCTGGTCCACGTCGGCTTCGCGATCTCGAAGATCGACGCCGCCGAGGCCGCGCGCACCTGGCAGCTCCTCCAGGAGCTCGGCGAGGCCACGCCATGAGGCGGGCGCCCATGAGGGCCGGCCGCGACGAGTGGGGCCGCGAGCGAAGCGAGCCTCGGGGTAGCGCCCACGAGGAAGCGGCCGAGCGCGCGGCGCGCGCGAGCAGGCCCGAAGGACGACGATGAAGTACCTCGACGAGTTCCGCGAGGCGGGCGCGACCGCCGCGCTCGCCGCCGAGATCCGCCGCGCCACCACCCGGCCGCACGTGATCATGGAGGTCTGCGGCGGGCAGACGCACTCGATCCTCCGCTACGGCCTCGATCGGATGCTGCCGCCGGAGCTCGAGCTGGTCCACGGCCCCGGCTGCCCGGTGTGCGTCACCGCCCTCGAGACGATCGATCGCGCCCACGCGATCGCGGCGCGGCCGGGCGTCATCTTCACGTCGTTCGGCGACATGCTGCGCGTGCCCGGCTCGGCGACCGACCTGCTCGGCCTCCGCGCGCGCGGCGCCGACGTCCGCGTCGTCTACTCGCCGCTCGACGCGGTCGCGCTCGCCCGCGCGAACCCGGACCGCAAGGTCGTTTTCTTCGGCATCGGCTTCGAGACGACCGCGCCCGCCAACGCGATGGCGGTGCTCGCCGCCCACCGCGGCGGCGTCGGCAACTTCGCGATGCTCGCCTCGCACGTGCTGGTGCCGCCGGTGATCGCGAGCATCTTCCAGAGCGCCGACAACCGCGTGCGCGGCCTGCTCGGCCCCGGCCACGTCTGCGCGATCACCGGCTTCCGCGCCTACCACGCGCTCGCCGCCCGCTACCGGATCCCGATCGTCATCACCGGCTTCGAGCCGGTGGATCTGCTCGCCGGCGTGCTCGCGACCGTGCGCCAGCTCGAGGCCGGCACCGCCACCGTCGAGAACGCCTACGCCCGCTCGGTCGCGCCCGACGGTAACCCGGCCGCGCGCGCCGCGATCGCCGAGGTCTTCGAGGTCACCGACCGCAACTGGCGCGGCATCGGCTCGATCCCGAAGTCGGGCTACCGGATCGCCGATCGCTTCCGCGCCCACGACGCCGACCGCGTCTTCGACGTCGGCGCGATCGCGCCGCGCGAGCCGGCGAGCTGCATCAGCGGCCAGGTCCTGCGCGGCATCAAGAAGCCGTGCGACTGTCCGGAATTCGGACGGAGCTGCACGCCGTCGACGCCGCTCGGCGCGACGATGGTGTCGTCGGAGGGCGCCTGCGCGGCCTACTACCACCACCGGGGTGTCGCGTGAGCGCGCCCGCCGCGCCCGGCCTCCACGCCGCCGTCCGCAAGGCGCGCGAGAGCGCCGAGCTGATCGCGGCGTTCGTCACCGAGGCCGCGCCGCTGATCGATCGCGCGGCCGGCGCCCTTGCCGACCGCTTCCGCCGCGGCGGCCGGCTCTACACCCTCGGCAACGGCGGCTCCGCCTGCGACGCCCAGCACGTCGCCGTCGAGTTCCAGCACCCGATCGTCGAGAAGCGGCGCGCGCTGCCGGCCGCCGCGCTGTGCACCGACACCGCGCTGCTCACGGCGGTCGGCAACGACGGCGACTTCGCGTCGGCGTTCGCCGCGCAGGTCGACCTCGCCGTGCGCGACGCCGACGCGGTGCTCGGCCTGTCGACGTCGGGCACCTCCGCCGGCGTGGTCCGCGCCGTGCGCCGCGCCCGCGAGCTCGGCGCCTGCACGCTCGCCTTCGCCGGCCGCGACGGCGGCCCGCTCGCCGACGTCGCCGAGCACGCGTTCGTCGTGCCGAGCTGGTCGATCCACCGCATCCAGGAGGTCCACACCGTGCTCCTCCACCTGCTCTGGGATCACGTCCACCTCGCGCTGGGGGAACCCGATGTCCTCTGAACCCCCGCCGGCCGCGCCGCCGACGAGCCTGCCGGCCTGCCCGCTGCCGATCAGCGCCACCGACCGCGTCCTCCTCGGCCACGGCAGCGGCGGCAAGCTCACCGCCGAGCTGATCGAGCGGCTGATCGTCCCCGCCTTCGCCAACCCGGCGCTCGCCGCCCTCGACGATCAGGCGATCCTGCCGATCACCGAGGGCGCCCCCGGCGCGCCGCGCCTCGCCTTCACCACCGACTCGTACGTCGTCAGCCCGCTCTTCTTCCCCGGCGGCGACATCGGCGAGCTCGCCGTCCACGGCACGATCAACGACCTCGCCATGGGCGGCGCCCGCCCGCTCGCCCTCTCGCTCGCCTTCATCCTCGAGGAGGGCCTGCCGCTCGCCACCCTCGCGCGGGTGATCGAGTCGGTCCGCCGCGCCGCCGCCCGTGCCGGCGTGCCGATCGTCACCGGCGACACCAAGGTCGTCGGCCGCGGCGCCGCCGACCAGCTCTTCATGAACACGTCGGGTGTCGGCCTGGTCCCCGCCGGCCGCGTGCTCGGCTCCGCCCGCGTCCGGCCCGGCGACGCCATCCTCGTCTCCGGCCCGATCGGCGACCACGGCGTCGCGATCATGCTCCAGCGCGCCGGCCTCGACCTCGGCGGCGACGTCGCCAGCGACACCGCCGCGCTCCACACCCTCGCCGCCGCGCTCCTCGAGGCCGCGCCGGAGACCCACGCGATGCGCGACCCGACCCGCGGCGGCGTCGCCGCGACCGTCGTCGAGATCGCGACCCGCCGCGCGGTCGGCGTCGAGCTCGACGAGCGCGCGATCCCGATCCGCGAGCCGGTGCGCGGCGCCTGCGAGCTGCTCGGCCTCGATCCGCTGCTGGTCGCCAACGAGGGCAAGCTGGTCGCCTTCGTCCCCGACGCCGGCGGCGCCGCCGACCGCGCGCTCGCCGCGCTGCGCGCCCACCCGCTCGGCGCCCACGCCGCCCGCATCGGCACCGTCACCGGCGCCCACCCCGGCGTGGTCGAGCTGATCACGCCGGTCGGCGGCCGCCGCCGCCTCGATCTGCCGTTCGCGGAGCCGTTGCCCCGCATCTGTTGACGTAGCCGACGTAGTCGGAAGGGAGGATCCATGTCACCGCAACCGCCCATCGACGAGCTCCACATCCTCTGGATCTCGGAGGGCATGAGCTGCGACGGCGACACCGTGTCGCTGACCGCCGCGACCCAGCCGAGCCTCGAGGATGTGGTGCTCGGCCTCATCCCGGGCATCCCCAAGGTGCACCTGGTCAACAAGGTCCTCGCCTACGAGACCGGCGAGCCGTACCTGGCGCCGTTCCGCAAGGCGGCGAAGGGCGAGCTCGGCCCGTTCGTCCTCGTCGTCGAGGGCTCGGTCCCCAACGAGCAGATCAACGGCGACGGCTTCTGGAGCTCGCTCGGCACCGATCTCGAGACCGGCCAGCCGAAGACGTTCAATAGCTGGCTCGACGATCTCGCGCCGAAGGCGTGGGCGGTGGTCGCCGCCGGCACCTGCGCGACCTACGGCGGCATCCACGCGATGGCCGGCAACCCGACCGGCTCGATGGGCCTCGCCGACTACCTCGGCTGGGACTTCAAGTCGACGGCCGGCCTGCCGATCGTCAACGTGCCCGGCTGTCCGATCCAGCCCGACAACTTCATGGAGACGCTGGTCTGGCTGCTCCAGTACGCGGCCGGCAAGGCGCCGCTCATCCCGCTCGATCCGAAGCTGCGGCCGACGTGGCTGTTCGGCAAGACGGTGCACGAGGGCTGCGATCGCGCCGGCTACTACGAGCAGGGCGACTTCGCGACCGACTACAACGCGCCTCGCTGCCAGGTGAAGGTCGGCTGCTGGGGGCCGGTCGTGAACTGCAACGTGCCGAAGCGCGGCTGGATGCACGGCATCGGCGGCTGCCCGAACGTCGGCGGCATCTGCATCGGCTGCACGATGCCGGCGTTCCCCGACAAGTTCATGCCGTTCATGGACCAGCCGCCGGGCGCCGCGCTGTCGTCGAAGGTGGTCACCGCCTACGGCCGCATGATCCGCGCGCTGCGCGGCATCACGAACCACACGATGGACCAGGAGCCGCGCTGGCACCACAACCGGCCGGCGCTCACCACCGGTTACGACCCCCACTACTCGCCGGGCCAGGACGGCACGCGCAAGGAGCTCACGCCATGACGACGCCCAGCCTCGAGCCGGACAGCAAGCCGCAGCGCAAGCTGGTGTCGATGGCGTGGGACCCGGTGACGCGCATCATCGGCAACCTCGGCATCTACACGAAGATCGACTTCGACAACCGCGAGGTCGCCGAGTGCAAGAGCACGTCGTCGATGTTCCGCGGCTACTCGGTCTTCATGCGCGGCAAGGATCCGCGCGACGCCGGCTTCATCACCAGCCGCATCTGCGGCATCTGCGGCGACAACCACACGACCTGCTCGATCTACGCCCAGAACATGGCCTACGGCATCAAGATGCCGCCGCTCGCCGAGTGGATCTTCAACCTCGGCGAGGCCGCCGAGTACATGTTCGACCACGCGATCTTCCAGGACAACCTGGTGTTCGTCGACTTCTGCGAGAAGATGGTCGGCGAGACCAACCCGTCCTTGCTCGCGAAGGCCGAGAAGACGCTGGCGCCGCACGCCGACGTCCACGGCAAGAAGACGATCGCGGACATCATGCGGGCGTTCAACCCGTTCACCGGCGACTACTACCGCGAGTCGCTCGAGATGAGCCGGCTGACCCGCGAGATGTTCTGCCTGATGGAGGGACGCCACGTCCACCCGTCGACGCTCTACCCGGGCGGCACCGGCACCGTCGCGACGCCGCAGGTCTTCACCGACTACCTCGCGCGGCTCATCCGCTTCATCGACTTCGCGAAGAAGGTCGTGCCGCTCAACGACGATCTCTTCGACTTCTTCTACGAGGCGATGCCCGGCTACGAGAAGGTCGGCGACCGCCGCATCCAGCTCGGCTGCTGGGGCTCGTTCCAGGATCCGTCGGTCTGCGACTACCAGTACAAGACGATGGCCGACTGGGGCCGCGCGATGTACGTGACGCCCGGCATCGTCGTCGACGGCAAGCTGGTGACGACGAGCCTGCTCGACATCAACCTCGGCATCCGCATCCTGCTCGGCAGCTCGTACTACGACGACTGGGAGGACGGCGAGGTCTTCGTCAAGCAGGACCCGCTCGGCAACCCGATCGACAAGCGCCACCCGTGGAACCAGACGACGATCCCGCGGCCGCAGAAGCGCGACCTCGAGGGCGGCAACTACTCGTGGGTGATGAGCCCGCGCTGGCTGGACCGGCGCACCGGCGATCACCTCGCGCTCGACACCGGCGGCGGCGCGCTCGCCCGCCTGTGGACGACCGCGCTCGCCGGGCTGGTCCAGACGCCGTTCGTCCGGTCTACCGGACACTCCGTGATCATCCACCTGCCGAAGACGCGCTCGTCGGGCGAGGTCGAGCTGGAGTGGAAGGTGCCGGCCCGCGCCAACACGCTCGAGCGCGACCGCGCGCGCGCGTACTTCATCGCCTACGCGGCGGCGATGGCGCTCTACTTCGTCGACCAGGCGATGGAGCGGGTGCACGCGGGCGACCTGAAGGTCTTCCAGGAGTTCGAGGTCCCCGAGGAGGGCATCGGCTGCGGCTTCCACGAGGCGGTGCGCGGCGTGCTTTCGCACCACCTCGTCATCCGCGACAAGAAGATCGCGAACTACCACCCGTACCCGCCGACACCGTGGAACGCGAGCCCGCGCGACCGCTACGGCACGCCCGGCCCGTACGAGGACGCGGTGCAGGGGATGCCGCTCTTCGAGGAGAACGGGCCCGACGGCTTCCGCGGCATCGACATCATGCGGACGGTGCGCAGCTTCGATCCCTGCCTGCCGTGCGGCGTGCACATGTACCTGGGCGCCGGCAAGGTGCTCGAGCGACGTCACGCGCCGATGTTCGGCGCGCACCATGGAGGCAGCGATGAGCAAGGATGATGGCGTGACGAAGGTGGTCGCCAACGTGAGGGTCGGAAAAGCCGAGGTCTCGCCGACGGCGCCGTCGCACGTGCGCGGCGTGTCGCAAGGCAACGCGGGCCACGGCGCGGCCGGCGATGCGCGCCGCTCGACGGGGATCCGGCCCGAGGATCACGACGTGATCGATCCGCGGATGCCGAGGATCTCGCCGGCCTGATGGCCGCGCGCTGACCGCGCGCCCGAGGTGGGATCGACGTGGGATCGACGCGCAAGCGATCGCGGAACGATCGCGAAAGCGATCGCCGGAACGATCGCCGGAACGATCGCCGGTCGGTGCTCGCCGCTCGACCGTGATGTGCCGGCCCGCACGGCTGTGGCACTCCCGCACGTGCGGTTTTGTCGGCGCGGCGGTCGGGGCCGCGCGGCGGAGCGGACGGCGGAGCGGACCGCGTGGCACGTGGCGCGCATGTGGGCGTCGCGCCCGCATACCGACGGGCTCCCTACACGGAGAAGACATCGCCATGGCGAACACGAACTACCGCAACGACGACAACAACGGCCGCAACCAGGGCCGCTTCGACACGAACCGCGACGAGGATCAGGGCCGGATGGGACGGGAGGACGAGGGGCGTTACGGGCGCGGCGGCGGCGAGGACTGGCAGACGCGCGGCGGGACCGGCGGCGCGTGGGGCCGGGACGATCGCGACTTCGGCCAGAGCGGTCAGAGCGGCCAGAGCGGGCGCGGCGATCGTGATCGCGAGCCGATCGGTGGATACCGCGGTGGCGAGCAAGGCATGCAGGGCATGCAGCGCCACCAGGGTGGCTACCAGGGCTCGATGTACGATCGCGACGAGCAGTGGGCGAGCAACCGCGGCGGTGGTCGCTGGGGCAACCAGGAGCAGGGCAACCAGGGCTACGGCGGCCAGGGCATGAGCGGCGGCGGCTACGGCGGCGGCATGGGCCGTATGGGCCGCGGCAGCGAGGGCTACGGCTACCAGGAGCGCAACCAGGGCATGGGCGGCGGCGGCGGCTACGGCGGCGGTGGCTACGGCGGCTACGGCGGCGGTGGCCACGGCGGCCAGGGCTACGGCGACCAGGGCGGCCAGGGCACGAGCGGCGGCTACGGCGGCATGGGCGGCGGCTACGGCGGCGAGGGTCGCTACCAGGGCATGAGCGGTGGCTACGGCGGCGAGGGCCGCTGGGGCCAGAGCAACCAGGGCTACGATCAGGATCAGGGCCGCTTCGGCGGTGGCCAGGGCCGCGGCATGAGCGGCGGCGGCATGGGCGGCGGCGGCTACGGCCGCGGCCAGAGCTACGACGAGGGCCGCATGGAGACCGGCTACTCGCGCGGCGGCGAGCACGGCGGCGGCAACCTCGGCCGCGGCTCCGAGTCGCGCTGGGGCGGCCAGACCGGCTCCGAGTCGGGTCGCTGGACCGGCCCGGGCGGCACCGAGTCGCGCTGGGGCCAGGGCCAGGGCCAGCAGGGCGGCCGCTCGCAGCAGCAGAGCTTCCGCGGCAAGGGCCCGCAGGGCTACACGCGCTCCGACACGCGCATCCAGGAGGACGTCAACGACTGCCTCACCGACGATCACGACATCGACGCCGAGAAGATCGACGTCAAGGTGCAGAACGGCGAGGTCACCCTGTCCGGCACCGTCAAGGATCGCCAGCAGAAGTACCGCGCCGAGGAGCTGGTCGAGCGCATCTCCGGCGTGAAGGACGTCGACAACCAGCTCAAGATCGAGCGCGACCGCGGCCACGAGTCGTCGATGCGCGGCGAGAACAAGGGCGAGCGCGGCGAGAACAAGCACGAGCAGCAGAACCAGGGCACGACCACCGGCACCGGCGCGTTCGGCTCGACGTCGAACGACAAGTCGAAGCGCCCGCACGCCTGATCGCCGCCGGACCTGATCGGAACGGCCAGGTGCTACGGTCGGCTCGGTCCCGGCGGCGCGGCAGGCAACGCAGCCCGCGCGCGCCGCGCGAGGCCCCGACTCCCCGGCGTCATCGTTGATCGCTCGCAAGGCCTCGCTCGGACATGCCCACCTCACATCCTCCGGCCACCGCCCGCGCCGCCCAGCGGAAGCTCTCGAAGTACCGCGCGAAGCGTGACTTCGGCATCACCGCCGAGCCGAGCGGCCGCGAGCCGAAGGGCAAGGCGAAGGGCCTCGCCTACGTGATCCAGGCGCACGCCGCCCGCCGGATGCACTACGACTTCCGGCTCGAGCTGGGCGGCGTGCTGCTGTCGTGGTCGGTGCCGAAGGGCCCGAGCCTCACGCCGACCGAGCGGCGCCTGGCCGTCCACGTCGAGGACCACCCGCTCGCCTACGCGTCCTTCGAGGGGATCATCCCCCAGGGGCAGTACGGCGGCGGGACGGTCGTCGTGTGGGACCGCGGCACCTGGGAGCCCGAGGGCGACGCCGAGGACGGCATGAAGCGCGGGCGGCTGACCTTCACGCTGCACGGCGCGAAGCTGCGCGGCCGCTGGCACCTCGTCCGCACGCGGCTCGACGACGGCAAGCACGAGAACTGGCTGCTCTTCAAGGGGCGCGACGAGTTCGCGCGCGAGTCCGGCGAGATCGTCGACGAGCTGCCCGAGAGCGTGGTCACCGGCCGCACGCTCGATCAGGTCGCCGCCGACGCCGATGCGGTCTGGGAGTCGAACCGCGCCGGCGCCGCGCCCCGGAGC
>DASZXE010000136.1:0-4115 GCA_035546475.1 Kofleriaceae bacterium | reverse complement strand
GTGCTGCTCGACAAGGTGCTCGCGCGGCGCGCCTCGATCCTGACGGCGGCGGAGGCGGTCGCGGCGCTGTCGTGAAGCTCGGCCGCGCGCTCCGCCACCGCAACTACCGGCTGTTCTTCGCCGGCCAGGGGGTGTCGCTGGTCGGCACCTGGCTGACGAAGTTCGCGATGTCGTACCAGGCGTACGCGCTGTCGCACGACCCGTTCCTCCTCGGCCTGGTCGCGTTCGCGAGCCAGGCGCCGACCGCCGTCATCACGCCGATCGCGGGCGTGCTGGTCGATCGCTGGGACCGCCACCGCGTGCTGGTGGTGACGCAGGCGCTGGCGATGCTGCAGTCGGTGGCGCTCGCCGTGTTCGCGCTGGCCGGCGCGATGACGGTCGGCCACCTCGTCGGCCTCGCCGCGGTGCAGGCGGTCATCAACGCGTTCGACGTGCCGGCGCGCCAGGCGTTCGTGCGCCAGATGGTCGACGACGCCGCCGATCTGCCGAACGCGATCGCGCTCAACTCGTCGCTCGCCACCGGCGGGCGCCTGGTCGGCCCGCTGGTCGCGGCCGCGCTGGTCGCCGTCGCCGGCGTCGGCGGCTGCTACGCGATCGACGCCGCGAGCTACCTCGCCGTGATCGCGTCGCTGCTCGCGATGCGGGTCGCCCCCCGGCCCCCGCGCCCGCGCGGCGGCACGATCCTGCGCGACCTCGCCGAGGGCGTCGCCTACGCGAGCCGCACGCCGCTCGTCCGCGCGCTGCTCCTGCTGCTGCTCGCCAGCGCGACGCTCGGCGGCGCGTACGTCGGCATGCTGCCGGCGATCGCGCAGGGCACGCTGCACGGCGGCTCGCACACGCTCGGCATCCTGCTCGGCGTGTCGGGCGCCGGCGCGCTGGTCGGCCTCTTCTACCTGGCGAGCCGCCACCAGGTCGCCGGCCTCGAGGTCGTCATCGGCCGCTGCGCGTTCGCGCTCGCCGTCGCGCTGTGCGCCTTCGAGGCGATCACCAGCCTGTGGCTCGCGCTGCCGGTCCTGTTCCTCCTCGGCACGGCGCTCGTCATGCAGACGGCGGCGACCAACACGCTGCTGCAGGCGACGGTCGACCCCGACAAGCTCGGCCGGGTGATGAGCCTCTACGCGATGGTCTACTTCGCCGGCGCGCCGCTCGGCGCCCTCGCGCTCGGCTCGCTCGGCCGCCTGCTCGGCCCGACCCACGCCTTCGCGCTCGCCGGCGTCCTCGCCTTCGTGTCCGCCCTCGCCTTCCGGCTCCGGCGCCGCTGACCGGCGACGCTGACGGGCGCCACGGACCGGCGCCGGCGTCAGGTCGCGTCGGGCGGCTCGCTGTCGGGCCGCCGCTCGCCCCGCTCGCCGCCGACCAGCCGCCGGTCGAGGAACGCGACCAGATCCTGCACGCTCACCGGCTTGACCAGGTAGCCGTCGAAGCCGGCGTCGGCGGCGCGCAGCCGGTCGGTCGGCTGGCCGTAGCCGGTGGCGGCGATGAGCGTCACGCCGTCGCCGTGCTCGGCGCGCAGCAGCTTGGCGAGCTCGTAGCCGTCGACGTCCGGCAGGCCGACGTCGAGGACGCCCGCATGCGGGTTGGCGCGGCGCCAGGTGACGAGCGCGTTCCGCCCGTCGTGGGCGACGAACGTCTCGAAGCCGTGGAGCTGCAGCGCCTCCGACAGCATCTCGGCCAGGTCGATGTTGTCGTCGACGACCAGCACCCGCAGCCCGGCGCGGGCCGGCGTCGCCAGCGCGTGCGGCGCCTGCGCGCGCGTCGTCGGCCCGACGATGGTCGGCAGCTCGACGGTGAACGCCGCGCCGAGGCCGCGCCCCGCGCTGTTCACGGACACCTTGCCGCCGTGGCGCTGCACCAGGCTGTTGACGATCGCGAGGCCGAGCCCGAGCCCGCCGCGGAGCGCGTCGCCCTCGCGGTCGACCTGCACGAACGGCTCGAAGATCCGGCGGAGCTGGTCGGAGGTGATGCCGCGGCCGTTGTCGCGCACGGTGACCGCGACCCGCTGGGGGTGCTGCTCGACGCTCACCTCGATCAGGCCGCCCGGCGGCGTGAACTTCGCCGCGTTGGTCAGCAGGTTGCCGAACACCTGGGCGAGGCGGACCGGATCGCCCTCGAGCGCGACGTCGCCGGCGGCGCCGACCCGGAGCTGGTGGCGCTGGCGCGTCATGAGCGGCGCCGCCAGCTCGACCGCCCGCTCGAGCACGGTGCCGAGCATGACCGGCTCGCGGCGCAGCTCGACGTGCCCGCGGGTGACCCGCGAGATGTCGAGCAGATCGTCGACGATCCGCACGAGGTGGCGCGTGTTGCGGTCGATGACGTCGCGCTCGCGCATCGCCGCCGGGTGCCGCCCGAGCAGCTCGACCGCCGTCAGGATCGGCGCCAGCGGGTTGCGCAGCTCGTGGCCGAGCATCGCGAGGAAGTCGTCCTTGCCGCGCGCCGCCTCCAGCACCCGCGCGGAGGCCAGGATCGCGCCGACCACGTTGGCGGCGGTCCGCACGAGCACGCGGTCGGTCTCCGGATCGAGCGCGGTCTCGGCGCAGGCGAGGAGGTGGCCGCGCTCGGTGCCGATCGGGATCTCCGCCTCCAGGCAGTGCAGCTTGCCGCCCGCGAGGAAGAGCTGGGCGTCGCTGCCGTCGCCGTCCGCGTCGGCGGCCGCGGTGATCGCCGCCAGCTCGTCCGCCGTCATCCGCCGCCCGTCGACGACCGCCCGCTCGGTCGGCGGGTTGCCCGGCACGCGGAGGTAGAGCAGCTTGCAGCCGAGCACGGTCGGCAGCGCGTCGAGGACGACGTCGAGCGCGTCGTCGGGCGAGCGCCCGACGCACAGCGACGGCAGCGCGGTGAGCGCCGCCAGGTCGCGAATGCAGTGCCGGAGCCTGTCCCCGCCCGCGCCGCCTGGATCGACCATGCTCAGTTCGCGCGCCGTTGGCGGAGCTCCTGCAGGAGCTCGTCGGCGGGCGTGTAGAACGGGTTCTCGTGGAGGACGCCGTTCATCACGGTGAGCGGGTGCGCGCGCAGCAGGTCCATCACCATCGCGCCGCTGAGCTGACGCACGTTGTAGACGCAGACCGTCAGCGTCTTGCCGCGGTTGAGCACCTCGTTCACCGTCGCCTCGTAGGCGACCAGGTCCTCGATGCCGCGCGGCGCGGTCGCGACCCAGCCCATCTGCCCGACGAGCCGCATCGGCGGCCGGCCGGTCGCCGCGTGCTCGCGGATCAGCTCCTCGAGCGAGGCCATCATCCGGTGCTGATCGAACGAGCCGCCCTTCAGGTGCGCCTCGTTCCAGGTGGTGACGTCCAGCAGGTCGTGCGACGGCGCCGACGCCGCGAGCCGCGCCTCGTGATCGTCGCGCGCCAGCGGGTCGACGATGTACACCGCCTTCTCGCCGCGCTTCATTCCCTCGACGAGGAACGGGTCGATGACCGCGCGCTCCTCCGCGCCGTCGGCGACGAACGCGCACGCGTGGAAGTGGTTGCGGACCTGGGCATGCGAGAGCGCGCTGGCGAGGGACATGACGCCGACTATACCGACGTCCATCGGTCGCGCACGCGTCGCCCTCGTCGGGCCGCGACGTGTCACCCTCGGGAAAACCTATGCAACTCCCATGGACCCGGTGAGCGCAGGCGCACGGTCGGATCGCACCCGCGATCGCCGCGGGACCTGCGGATCGCTGATTTGGATCCAGAGTGGGCCAAGCGCTGGATCTACCTTGGAGGTGAACCTTGCATGAAGTCACTCCGCCGGACGACGGCCGCCGCCGCGTCGTCGTCCTCGCCGTGCGCCCGCAGGTCGACGGCGGCCGGGCGCCGATCAAGCGGGTGGTCGGCGAGCGGGTCGACGTCGAGGCCGACGTGGTCGTCGACGGCCACGATCTGCTGCAGGCCGTGCTGCTCCACGCCCACGAGGGCGACGCCGCCTGGCAGGAGCTGCCGCTGGCCCCCGCCGGCAACGACGTCTGGCGCGCGAGCTTCGCGCCCGACCGGCTCGGCCGCCATCGCTACAGCGTGCTCGCGTGGGTCGACCGGTTCGCCACCTGGCGGCACGGCCTCGACCGCAAGCTCGCCGCCGGCGTCGACGTCACGGTCGAGCTGCTCGAGGGCGCCGCGCTCGTCGACGAGGCC
>DASZXE010000135.1:0-1652 GCA_035546475.1 Kofleriaceae bacterium | reverse complement strand
GGCGCGCTGCTGCACGACGTGGGCGGCCTCGTGGGCGGCGGTGTGGAGGTCGGGCGCGCCGCCGAACGCGACGTCGTCGCCGGTCGCGTAGGCGCGGGCGCCGATCGCCCGGGCGGCGCCGGCCGCGGCGCCGTCGGTGTGGGCGCGGACGCCGCCGATCGCGTGGTGGCCGAACGCCCGCTGGATGGTGTCGGCGAACGGCAGGGGACCGCCGGTGCCGTCGACGCCGCGGGCCGCGACCTCGCTCACCTCGGTGGCGCCGGCCGGCCGGGCGCGCGGCGGCGCGACGTGGACCTCGAACGGTTCGAGGCCGCGCGCGGCGGCCCACGCCTCGCTGCGCGGCGCGCCGGCGGCGGCGTCGCCGGCGAGCGCCTTGCGCTGGACCGGCAGCCGCTCGCTGCGCGTGCGCCGGCCGGGGGCGATGCGGGGACGGAGCTGCTCCTCGCCCTGCTCCTCGAGGTCGAGCAGTGCGCCGGTCTCGGCGCCTCGAAGCTGTTGCACGCCCGGACCAAGAGCAAGGCCGGGGCCGGGACGCCCCGCGTGGAATCGCGCCGCGTTGCGGGACCGGCCCGACCGGCGCAGGCGTCGTCGACGCGTCGAGCGGCGGTCATCGACGCGTCGAAGGCGGTCGCGCGGACGCTCCGGACTCGGGCTAGAATTCCCCGGACGTGCCGCCCACCGACTTCGTCAGCCGGGGCCAGGCCCTGATCGCCTCCGGGCAGTACCAGGAAGCGGTCAAGATCTGCCGGCTCGGCCTGCTGGCGAAGCCGACGGATCTGGCCGGGCGGCTCATCCTCGGCCAGGCGCTGCTCGCGCTGCGCCGCTACGACGAGGTGCTCGCCGAGATGCGGGTCGCGATCGACGGCGACGCGCGCAACGCGGGGGCGCACCAGCTCCGCGGCGAGGCGTTCCTGCGCAAGGGGGATGCGTTCGCCGCCGTCGAGTCGCTCGAGCGCGCGCGCGAGCTGGCCCACGGCGACCCGACGATCGCGGCCTTGCTCGCCGAGGCGCGGCACGCGGTCGCGGTCGATGCCTCGCGCACCACCGGCGACGGCGCGACCGAGGCGGACGGCGACACCAAGCACTACCCGACCCACCGCGGCGGCGACGCGTCGGGCCAGGGACGGTCGGGCAGCTTCACCAAGCCGCTGCAGGTCGCGCGCGGCGCGGGCACGGGCGGGCGGCGCACGACCGAGCGGTCGTCGTCGCCGTCGCTCGATCACCTGGACGTCGGCGACAACTCCGGCACCGTCGAGGTCGATCCCGATCACGAGGGGGTCGAGGTCGACGACGACGAGCTGGGCGAGCTGATCGATCCGCCGTCGAACGGCGGGTCGGTGAGCATCATCGTCGACGATTCGGATCTGCTCGAGGTGGAGGAGGAGGTGAGCCGCCCGGGGCCCGCGCGCCGCGCGCCGGCCTCGCCCTCGCTCTCGTCCTCGGCCTCGGCCTCGCCCTCGCCCTCGGCCTCGCTCTCACCTTCGGCCTCGCCCTCGCGCGAGCCGGAGCGCGCGCCGGTGGCCGAGCGCGCGCCCGCGCCGGTGGTGCCGCTGTTCGGCACGTCGACCGATCCGACCCGCGGCGCGCGCCCGCGGCCGGGGGCGCCGCTGGCCGCCGCGCTCGGGCGTCCCGGCCAGGCGTCGAGCCCCGCG
>DASZXE010000134.1:0-2152 GCA_035546475.1 Kofleriaceae bacterium | reverse complement strand
GGCGCCGGCGCCGGCGGCGCGACCCGCGTCTACAGCGAGCGCGGCTTCGGCACGACGGTGCGGCTCGCGTTCCCGGCGCTCGAGGGGCGGCCCGCGCTGTCGCCCGGCGAGCTGGTCGCGCCGCCGCGCCGGCTGCCCGCGCTCGGCGTGCTGGTCGTCGACGACGACGACGAGGTGCGCGCGGTCGCGGTCCGCATCCTGCGCGACGCGGGCTGCGTGGTCGTCGACGCGGCGACCGCGAACGAGGCGCGGCGGATCTGCGTGAGCCACGAGGGCAAGCTCGACCTCGCGCTGGTCGACCTCGTGCTGCGCGACGGGCGCGGCGACCTGCTGATCGACGAGCTGCGCGCGCTGCGCCCCGGCCTGACCTTCCTCATGACGTCCGGCTACCCGGCCGGCGCCCTCGAGGAGCGCGGCGCGGCCTCCGCCGAGGTGGTGCCCAAGCCGTTCACCCCCGGCGAGCTGCGGGTGGCGGCCGCGCGGGCGTGCGGCGTGACGGGCGGCGACGAGCCGCCGTTCGTCCCGGCCGCGGTGCGCCGGCTGGCCCTGGTCGTCGACGACGACGCGCCGCTCCGCCGCACGGTCGTGCGCGTGCTGCGGGGCGCCGGCTTCGACTGCGCCGAGGCCGCCGACGGCGCCGCCGCGATGACCGCCGTCGAGGACCAGCGCTTCGACGTCGTGATCAGCGACGTCAACATGCCCGGCGGCACCGGCCTCGATCTGCTGCGCGCGGTCCGGCGCGTCGACCTCGACGTCCCGATCGTGCTCATGACCGGCGAGCCGTCGATCGGCGCGGCCGCCACCGCCGTGCAGTTCGGCGCGTTCCGCTACCTGACCAAGCCGTTCGATCTCGACGAGCTCGCGCGCACCGCGCAGGAGGCCGCGCGCGCCCACGCGCTCGCGCGCATCCGCCGCGAGGCGTACGCGGTCACCGGCATGCGCGCGGCCCTGACCGATCGCGCCGGCCTCGAGGTGCGCTTCCAGCAGGCGATGGAGCGGGCGTGGATCGCGTTCCAGCCGATCGTCTACGCGACGAGCGGCGCGATCCACGGGGTCGAGGCGCTGATGCGGTCGGTCGAGCCGTCCTTGCCGACGCCCGACGCGGTGCTCGCCGCCGCCGCGAGCCTGGGCCGGCTGCCGCTGCTCGGCCGTCACCTGCGCGGGCTGGCGGCCGCCGGCATGGCGGGGTCGGCGGCGTCGCACCTGCTGTTCGTCAACCTGCACCCGGATGACCTGATGGACGCGGAGCTGGTCGATCCGTCGTCGCCGCTCTACGCGATGGCGCCGCGCGTGGTGCTGGAGGTGACCGAGCGCGCGCCGCTCGACGTCTCGGCCGAGCTGCACCAGCGCCTCGATCGCCTGCGCTCGCTCGGGTTCCGCATCGCCGTCGACGACGTCGGCGCCGGCTACTCGGGCCTGTCGACGTTCACCGAGCTCGCCCCCGACCTGGTGAAGATCGACATGTCGCTCGTGCGCGACGTGCACACGAACGTGCTGAAGCAGCGGACGATCGCGGCGCTCTGCCACCTCTGCCACGAGGGCGGCACGCTCGTCGTCGGCGAGGGCGTCGAGACGCGCGACGAGCGCGACGCGCTGATCGACCTCGGCTGCGACCTCCTGCAGGGCCACCTGCTCGGCTATCCGAGCCGCGACCTGCCCGCCTGAGGAGCGCGCGGGCCGGCGTGGTGCGGCGGGCCGTACAGCCTTCAGGTCGCGGGCGCCTCCGTGACCCGCCCGCGGTGGAAGACCTCCAGCGCGAGCGGGATCGTGCTGAGCGCGCCGATCGCCAGCAGGGTCGCGCCGACGGCGACGCGCGCGTGGCCGAGCCGCGTGCCGACGAGCATGCCGATGCCGGCGCCGATCATGGCGCGGGTGCCGGCCACCAGGATGAGCTCGGGGATGCTGAGCCGGGTCTGTCGCATGGTGCCTCCGCCTCGATCGATGCAACGACGGCGCCAGCGTCGCGGCCCGCGGTCCTGCTACCGTGCGCGTCGTGACGGCGCTCCAGCGCGGAACCAGCCTCGTGACGGCGCGCGGAGGCGCCGCGCCGTGAGCGCGTCGGTCACGCCGGCGGTGGCGCGCGCGCTCGCCGCCTTGCCGTCCGCCCCCGGCGAGCCGCTGCTGCTGTTCGATCGCGCCGCGATCGCCGCCC
>DASZXE010000133.1:0-7667 GCA_035546475.1 Kofleriaceae bacterium | reverse complement strand
CGCGGCGTGCACCGTCGCATCGTAAGCCGGCCGGCCGCCGCCGGGCGCCGCCGGCCGAAGGATTCGCAGCCCGCCGCCACCCGGGAGCCGGCCGTCGCACCGCTCCCGACAGCCGCCTGCCGCCGAATGCCTCTCGATTCGGCGCGTTCGTGCCCGATGGAGGGTGTCACTCGCGATAACATCCAGTCCATGACAAAGCGTTCCGTCGGCATGGTCATCCTCCTCACCATCATCACCTTCGGCATCTACTTCATCGTCTGGATGGTGAAGACGAAGAACGAGGCGAACCGCGCCTTCAATGCCGGCATCCCGACGGCCTGGCTCATGATCGTGCCGATCGCGAACCTCTGGTGGCAGTGGAAGTGGTGCAAGGGCGTCGAGCTGGCGACCCGCAAGGAGCTGTCGCAGGTGATCTCGTTCATCCTGCTCTTCCTCCTCAGCATCATCGGCGTCGCGATCATCCAGTCGAAGATCAACGAGGCGATCGACCAGGGCCACGGCCAGGGCCTGCCCGAGGCGCGCGTCGCTTGAGATCCCGCCCGCAGCGCCGACCGGGGTCGCTCCGGCCGAGCTCGGGCTCGCGGCTCGCCGAGGCCGATCGATCGACGAGAGGGTTGGCAGTCTGGCCAACCGTGTGAGCGGGCAGCGCTACACCGCGCTCGGCACCGTCGCGCGCAGCCTGGACGTGTGGGCGCGGAACCTGGGGGCCGCGCTCCTCCTCGGCGCGCTGTTCTTCTCGCCGATGATCATCTACACCGCCGTGCTGGTCCGCGACCTGCGGATCGCCGGCGGGCTGACCGAGGACCAGGTCACCGCCTGGTGGATCGTCAGCACGCTCCTCGCGTACGGGGCCGACCAGCTCCTCGCCGCGCCGATCGTCTACGGCGTCGTGCAGGAGCTCAACGGCACCCACGCCGGCGTCGGCGCGTGCATCGTGCAAGGGCTGCGGCGCTTCATCCCGGTCGTCCTCACCGTCATCCTCCTCTACGTCTGCGTGCTGATCGCGGCGTACCCGTTCGTCGTGCCGGCGTTCGTGCTCGCGACCGGCATGTACGTCGCGGTGCCGAGCGCGGTGTGCGAGCGACGCGGCGCGCTGCGGGCGGTGACGCGCAGCCTGACGCTGACCGAGGGCTCGCGCATGCGCGTCCTCGGCCTCCTGACGCTGTTCTGGGCGGTGCGCATCGGCGCCAAGCTGCTCCTCATCCGCGTCATCGACCCGGCCGGGCGGCCCGGGCCGCTGCAGCTCATGTTGATCGTCTCGCTCGCCGTCGACTTCCTGTTCGGCACCGTCGGCGCGGTGATGCAGGCGGTGACCTACAGCCGCCTGCGCGAGCTGCGCGACGGCACCAGCACCGCCGAGCTCGCCCGCATCTTCGAGTAGCGCGGCGGTCAGTGGATGCGCGGCCGCACCGGCAGGCGCGCGACGATGGCCGCCTCCGCCTGCGCGAGCACCTGCAGCCGCGCCTCCCAGCCATCGACGTCGACCCCGGCCGCCAGCTCGAGGAACAGGTCGCGGTGCCGGACCTCGGCGGAGGCGAGCCCGCGGTACAGATCCGCGGTCGCCTCGTCGGCGATCGCGCCGGCGAGGAGCGCGAGCCGCTCCGCCGACCGCGCCTCGATCAGCGCGAAGACCAGCAACCGGTCGAGCAACCGCTGCGGCTCCGGCCGCCGCACGAGCGCGCGCAGCTCGCTCGCGTAGTCGTCGCCGTGATCGAGCGTCGCCGTCAGGCCGCGCCGCGCGAGGAGCTGGCCGACCTGCACGACGTGCGCGGTCTCCTCGTGGGCGAGCCGCGCCACCGCGACGACGAGGTCGCCGCGCTCCGGGTAGCTGCGCACCAGCGACAGCGCCGACTGCGCCGCCTTTCGCTCGCAGTGCAGGTGGTCCTGGTGGACGGCGTCGAGCTCGCGCAGCGCGACCTCGACCCACGCGGGCGACGTCGAGGTCAGCGGCAGCTCCATCGGCCCGCATCCTCGACAGCCGGGCGCGCCGCGTCAAGCCTGTCGCACCTGCCGCGGGGCCGGGCTCCCCGGCTCGCGGCCCGGGGCCCCGCCGCCCGTGCTAAGACGCCGACGATGCGCCTCCGCTCCGTCGCGTCCGCCGCCGCCGCCACGCTGTTCGCTGCTGCGGTCGCGTGCGGTGGGAGCAAGCCAGCCCCGGAGAACCCGGTGAAGCAACCTACCGACGTCACCATGCAGACGCCCACGCCGTCCCCCACGCCCGCGCCCGCCGCCAACCCGAAGACGCCCGCCGAGGAGTTCATGGCGCGGTGCCACGGCGACGTCGTCGCCGCGCGCGGCATGCTGCCCGGCATCCTCGACGTCAAGGGGCCGCGCACGCTCGAGAACACGCTGCAGCCGCTCGACGACCTCTACATCCACCTCGGCAACGCGATGTCGATCGCCGGCCTCTACTCCGAGGTCCACCCCGACGAGGGCGTGCGCGAGGCGGCCCGCAACTGCGAGCAGGAAGGGTCGCAGCTCGGCACCGAGCTGTCGCTCGACCGCCCGCTCTACGACGCGGTCGCCGCGGTGCCGACCGCCGCGCTCGACGACGAGGGCCGCCGCTTCGTCCAGCTCAAGCTGCGCGACTTCCGCATCGCCGGCGTCGACCAGGACGCGACGACCCGCGCGCGTCTGAAGCAGATCAACGACGAGCTGACCCGCCTGTCGCAGCAGTTCGCCAAGAACATCGCCGAGGACGTCCGCGCCATCGACGTCACGCCGGCCGAGCTCGCCGGCCTGCCCGCGGACTTCATCGCGGCGCACCCGCCCGGCCCCGACGGCAAGCTGCACATCACCACCGACTACCCCGACTACATGCCGGTGATGATGTACGCCGACAACGACGCGGTGCGGAAGGAGCTCTACATCAAGTTCCGCTCGCGCGGCTCGGGCACCGGCGACCGCGACAACAACGCCGTCCTCCTCCAGGTCCTGAAGCTGCGCGCCGAGGAGGCGCTGCTGCTCGGCTTCGACAACTACGCCGACTACGTCACGCAGGACAAGATGATCGGCTCCGGCAAGAAGGCGGCCGACTTCATCGAGCGCGTGACCAAGCTGGCCAGCAAGCGCTCGAAGAAGGACTACGACGAGCTGTTGAAGGAGCTGAAGACCGTCGACAAGAAGGCCACCCGCGTCGAGGACTGGCAGAAGACCTGGCTCGAGAACCGGGTGAAGATCAAGAAGTACAAGGTCGACTCGAAGGAGATCCGCCCGTACTTCCCGTTCGAGCAGACGCTGCAGGGCCTGCTCGACATCACCTCGGCGATCTACGACATCCAGTACGTGCCGGTCGCCGACGCGCACCCGTGGCACGAGGACGTCAAGGTCTACGACGTCATGCGCGGGTCGGAGAAGCTCGGGCGCGTCTACCTCGACATGCACCCGCGCGACAACAAGTACAAGCACGCGGCGCAGTTCGCCTTGAAGGACGGCGTGATCGGCAAGCAGCTCCCCGAGGGCGTGCTGGTCTGCAACTTCGCCAAGGGCAACGAGCTGATGGAGCACGACGACGTCGTCACGATGTTCCACGAGTTCGGCCACCTCATGCACCACGTGCTCGGCGGCCACCACGAGTTCATCCGCCAGACCGGCGTCGCGACCGAGCAGGACTTCGTCGAGGCGCCGTCGCAGATGTTCGAGGAGTGGGCGTGGAGCCACGAGACGCTCAGCCGCTTCGCCAAGAACGCCGCCGGCGAGACGATCCCGAAGGACCTCGTCGATCGCATGCGCAAGGCCGACACGTTCGGCCTCGGCACGCAGACCGTGCAGCAGATGTTCTACGCGGCGATCTCGCTCGACTTCCACACCGCCGATCCGGCGACGCTCGATCCGCTCGCCGAGGTGAAGCGGCTGCAGGCGCAGTACACGCCGTTCGCGTACGTCGACGGCACGTCGTTCCACACCAGCTTCGGCCACCTGATGGGCTACAGCGCGGTCTACTACACGTACATGTGGTCGCTGGTGATCGCGAAGGATCTGCTGACGCCGTTCGAGAAGACCGGCCTGATGGACACCGCCGTGACCTACGCCTACCGCGACAAGATCCTGGTGCCCGGCGGCCAGAAGGACGCGGCCGTGCTGGTGCACGACTTCCTCGGCCGCGACTACGACTTCCACGCCTTCGAGAAGTACCTCTCTCGTTGAGCGGGCGGGGCTTGCTCGCGATCGCGTGGGTCGGGCTGGCCGCCCTCGCGGAGGCCGGCCTCGCGGAGACCGGCTGCGGTGGCGCGCAGCACCCGGCGCCGCCGCGCTCGACCTGCGCCGACGCCGCCGCCAGCATCGTGCGCGCGCTGCGCGTGCTGGCGCCGGCCGACGGCGAGCGCGCCGCCGAGCTCGAGCCGCGCTTCGCGGACACCTGCCGGACCTCGGGCTGGCGGCCGGGCGTCATCCGCTGCTTCGCGCTCGCCCGCGACCCCGACGAGGACCGGGTCTGCGCGCGCCGGCTGGAGCCGGACCAGCGCGACAAGGCCCGCCTGATCCAGGGGACGCTGTACGGGCCGGGGCGCGCCGTGGTCACCGCGCCGTCGATCGGCGACAACTGCCGGGGGCTGATCGACGCCCTCGAGGTGATCGGCACCTGCCCGACGCTGCCGCCGACGGTGCACATGGAGATGCGAGAGGCCATCCAGGCCTCGCTGACCTACGCGGCGACGGCCGCCGCCAGCAGGGACCCGCAGCAGCTCGAGAAGGCCGCGACGCGCTGCCAGCAGCTCTCGGACATGCTCCACAACGCCCTGGTCCAGGTCGGCTGCTAGCGGTCTGCTGGCTGTCTGCCAGCCGCAGCCGGCAACAGATCCGGGCGGATCCCATCCGGGCCCGTCGACCCGCCGGCTCTGGCGCCGGTGCCCGAGCCACGCGCGGATCGTGCAGGCCGACCGGCGCCCGACGCAACCGTTGCGCGATCCGGTCGCGGCGGCGCGCGGTTGCGCTGGCATGCGCCTCGCAACTGCCCGCACCGAAGAGGTGAATCGTGGCTCGCCAAGGACGCATCCTGGTCGTCGACGACGAAGTGAACGCCCGCACCGCGCTCGCGGAGTTGCTCCGTGACGAGGGCTTCGAGGTGGAGACCGCCGCGGACGCCTTCAAGGCGCTCGGCAAGTACGACGTGTTCTCGCCGCACGTCGTCCTCACCGACCTCAAGATGCCCGGCATGGACGGCATCGAGCTGGTCAAGAAGATCCACGAGATGGAGGACCCCGCCGCCGTCGTGGTGATGACCGCGTTCGGCGCGGTGACGTCCGCCGTCGAGGCGATGCGCGCGGGCGCCCTCGAGTACCTGACCAAGCCGCTCAACTTCGAGGAGCTGCTGGTCGTGCTCGACCGCGTGCTCGAGACGCAGGCGCTCAAGGCGGAGACGCGCCGCCTGCGCATGCGGCTGCGCGACAAGCTGGCGCCGCGCAACATCGTCGGCTCGAGCCCGGTCATGCACCGGGTCTTCGAGATCGTCGACCAGGTGGCGCCGTCGAAGTCGACGGTGCTCATCACCGGCGAGAGCGGCACCGGCAAGGAGCTGATCGCCTCGGCGATCCACCAGCGGTCCAACCGGGCGAGCGGCCCGTTCATCAAGCTGCACTGCGCGGCGCTGGCCGAGACGCTGCTCGAGAGCGAGCTGTTCGGCCACGAGCGCGGCGCGTTCACCGGCGCGGTCGCGCGCCGCGACGGCCGCTTCCAGCTCGCCGACGGCGGCACCCTGTTCCTCGACGAGATCGGCGAGATCTCGCAGTCGCTGCAGGTGAAGCTCCTGCGCTTCCTCCAGGAGCACGAGTTCGAGCGGGTCGGCAGCGGGCAGACGATCCGCGTCGACGTCCGCGTCATCGCCGCGACCAACCGCAACCTGGCGGAGGAGGTCGCGCGCGGCCGCTTCCGCGAGGACCTCTTCTACCGGCTGAACGTCGTCGCGATCGAGCTGCCGCCGCTGCGCGACCGCCGCAGCGACATCCCGACCCTGGCCAAGTTCTTCATCGACCGCTACGCCAAGGACAACGGCCGCGCCATCGACGGCCTGTCGAGCGAGGCGATCGACCTCCTGCTGTCGTACGACTGGCCGGGCAACGTGCGCGAGCTCGAGAACGCGATCGAGCGCGCGGTCGTCATGGCCCCCGGGCCGCTCATCGAGCCGCGCCACCTGCCGGCCTCGGTGCGGCCGTCGCAGCGGTCCGACGGCGGCGCGCCGCCCATCCCCGGCTCGACGCTCGCCGACATCGAGCGCTACGCGATCCTCGAGACGCTGCGCGCGACCGGCGGCTCGACGTCGAAGGCGGCCGAGGCGCTCGGCATCAGCGTGCGCACCGTCCAGTACCGGCTGCACGAGTACAACGCGGCGCCGCGCTCCGACATCGCGGCGGTGGTGCCGCGCAAGGCGTCCTCGTCGTCGTGACGCCCGATCCTGCCGGCGCGGCCGGCGGCGCGTTCCTCGAGGAGATGAAGCGGTACGTCGGCTTCGACGCCGACGCCGCGCGTCTGCTCCAGGAGCTGCTGCCGCTCGTCGCCGACGACCTGCCGGCGATCGCGCGCCAGTTCTACGTCGTGGTCGAGCGCCACCCGGCGGCGGCGGCGGTGTTCAGCGAGGGCGCGGCGCAGATCGCGCGCCACCACCGGATCCTGATCGACTGGCTGGTGACCGCCCTCGAGGGGCCGCACGACGCCGCCTACTACGAGCGGCGGTCGCGCATCGGCCGCCGCCACGTCGCGATCGGCCTGCCGCAGCAGTACATGTTCACCGGCATGAACGTGCTGCGCTGCGAGCTGCACGACCGGGTGGAGGCGTGCCTGGCGGCCGACACCCGGCGGGCGACCCACGCCGCCGTCGACAAGCTGCTCGACCTCGAGCTGGCGATCATGCTGCGGCACTACCAGCTCGAGGCGGAGGAGCGGCTGGTGCGCCGCGAGCGCAGCCTGCAGAGCGAGCGGCTGACCGCGATGCGCACGCTGTCGGCGGGGCTGGCGCACGAGGTCCGCAACCCGCTCAACGCGGCGAAGCTGCAGCTCGAGCTGCTCGAGCGCCGGCTGCGGCGCAGCCCGATCGGCGACCCCCGCCTGCTGGAGTCGACCGATCTCGTCCACCAGGAGATCGGCCGGCTGACGCAGCTCCTGAACGAGTTCCTGTCGTTCGCGCGGCCGACCCAGCTCGCGTCGACGCGCCAGGACCTGCGGACGATCGCGCAGCACGTCGTCGAGCTGGAGCAGCCGGCGGCGCAGGCGCGCGAGGTCACGCTGGAGCTCCTGCCCGCGCCCGCCGGCGCCCCGGTCGAGGTCGACGTCGACGCCGGCAAGCTGCACCAGGTCGTGCAGAACCTGGTGCGCAACGCGGTCGAGGCGAGCGAGCGCGGCCAGCGCGTCGAGGTGTCGGTGGCGTGGACCGACGAGGGCGCGTCGATCACGGTGCGCGACCACGGGCCCGGCGTGCCGGCCGACGTGGTGCCTCGCATCTACGAGCCGTTCTTCTCGACGAAGGAGGGCGGGACCGGCATGGGCATGGCCATCGTCCACAGCCTGGTCTCGCTGCACGGCGGCACCATCACCCTCTCCAACCCCGGCGGCGCCTCCTTCACCGTCACGCTCCCCGCCCGACCCGACCCCGCGGCTGCGGCTCGCCCGCCGGAGGCTCGGGAGGACGAGGCGGCCGGTCGGTGACGAGATCCGCGCGTCGCTGCCAGGCGGGCGAC
>DASZXE010000132.1:0-5078 GCA_035546475.1 Kofleriaceae bacterium | reverse complement strand
CGATCGCGGGCGCGGTCTGGCCGGCGTAGGCGAGCGCGCTCGCGGCCGCGACCCGCACGCCGGCGTCCGCGTCGGCGGTCGCCGTCCGCAGGCGCGGCACCGCCTGGTCCCTGCCGAGGGCCGCCTGCACGAGGCCGATCGCGCCGATCCGCACCGCCGGGTCGTCGGCGGCGAGCGCGCGGTCGAGCGCCCGCGCCGCGCCGGCCGGATCGTGGGCGGCTCGCGCCGCCTGCGCCGCGACCATCGGATCGCGGTGATCGAGCAGCGCGCGGGCCCCGCTGGCGCCGCGGCCGGCGCTCGCGAGCTCGACGCCGGCGAGCCGGAGGCCGAGCGACTCGTCGGCGAGCGCGCGCTCGACGACCGCGTCGAGCGGACCCCGCTTGCCGTGGGCCAGCGCGCGCACGGCGGCGGTCCGCACGCCGGTGTCGCCGTCGCCGACGAGGGCCGCGAGCTTCGCGGTGTCGGCCGGATCGGCGAGGCGGCCGACCGCGGTGGCGGCGGCGGCCCGCACGCGTGGATCGCCGTCGTCGAGCGCGGCGCGCAGGTCGGCGGCCGCCAGCTTGCCGGCCTTGCGGCCGATGCCCTCGACCGCGATCGCGCGCGCCTCCGGGTTGTCGGAGTGGAGCATCTGGCTGGCGACGTCGGGCGCCTGCGGGAAGGCGCGCAGCACCGCGACCGCGGCGGCGGCGGCCACCGCGTCGTCGTCGTCGCCGAGCCGCTCGCCGACCTCGTGCGCGAGGTCCTCGAGCTCGAGGCGCTCGATCGCGCGGATCGTCTGCAGGCGCAGCGCGGCGGCCGGCGCGCGCAGGCCTTGCCAGAGCGTCGTCATCGCCATCGTGTGCAGCGCGGCGAGATCGTCGCCGCGGCCGGCGCGCCACGCGCGGTAGTGATCGACCGCGCCCCTGGCGTCGCCCATGCCGAGCGCCGCGCGCAGGCGGATCCGGTGGAGCACGGCGTCGGACGGGCTGTGGTTCAGCTCGTCGTCGGCGGCCTGGGCGGCGCCCGGGTAATCGCCACGATCGAGGAAGGCCTGGGCCCGCTTCGCGCCCGCCGACGGGCCGCACGCCGCCGCGGCGGTGGCGAGCACGAGGGCGAGGGCGCGGACGCGAGACGACGAGACGAGGCGCATGGATCCTCCAGCCAGAAGATGGCAGGGCGTCCGGGCGGCTGCCAGGCCGCCGCACCGGTTGCTCGCACGAGTAGTGACACCCGGTGCAGAGGTGGTTACAAGCCGGCCGATCCGTCACGCGCGCGCGGCCGCCTGCGCCTCGCCGATCGGCCAGCCGTCCGCGGGCCGGCGCCGTGGTAGCCATGGGTGGTGGACGCCCCCGCCCCGCGCGCCGTGATCTTCGACCTCGACGGCACGCTCGTCGACAGCGAGCGCGTCTACGGGGCCGCGCTCGCCCGCGCGCTCGCCGACGGCCAGGGAGTCGCGCTCACCGACGACGACACCAGCTTCATCATCGGCCGCTCGTGGGTCGCGATCGACGCTCACCTGCGCGGCCGCTACCCGGCGCTCACCTGGACGCGCGACCAGATCATCGCCGCCTGCGCCGAGATGGCCGCGGTCATGTTCCGCGAGCACGGGCTGCCGGTCCTGCCCGGCGCGCTGGCGGCGGTGGCGCGGTTCGCCGATCGCCGGCGCGCGCTCGTCACCGGCAGCGCGCGCCAGGAGGCGCACCACGTGCTCGGGCACCTCGGCCTCACCGAGGCGTTCGAGGTCCGGCTGTGCGCCGAGGACGTCGCCCGCAGCAAGCCGGCGCCCGACGGCTACCTGGCCGCGTGCGCGACCCTCGGCGTCGCGCCGTGCGACACGCTCGTGATCGAGGACTCCGCGTCGGGCATCGCGGCGGCGCGCGCGGCCGGCTGCGCGGTCATCGCGGTGCGGGCCGGCAACTTCTCCGGGCAGGACCAGTCGGCGGCCGATCTCGTCGTCGACACGCTCGACCAGGTCACGGTCGAGGTCGCGGCCCAGGTGGCGCGGGCGGCGGCCCGCCGGTATGGTGGCGAGCGGTCCGCATGAAGCTCCCCGAGCGCGTCACCGTCTACGAGGTCGGCCCCCGCGACGGCCTGCAGAACGAGTCGCGGCAGGTGCCGACCGCCGACAAGCTGCGCTTCATCGCGGCGCTGATGGACAGCGGCCTGTCGCGCATCGAGATCACCAGCTTCGTCAGCCCGCGCTGGATCCCGCAGCTCGCCGACAACGCCGAGGTCGCGCGCGGCCTGACCCGCCGGCCGGGCGTGATCCTGTCGGCGCTGGTGCCCAACCGGCGCGGCCTCGACGCGGCGCTGGCGGCCGGCATGCGCGAGATCGCCGTCTTCATCTCGGCGTCGGAGACCCACAACCGCAAGAACGTCAACAAGACGATCGCCGAGACGCTGGAGGCGTTCGACGAGGTCATCCCGCCGGCGCTGGCGGCCGGCGTGGCGGTGCGCGCGTACATCTCGACGGTGTTCGGCTGTCCGTACGAGGGCGACGTGCCGGCGTCGGCGACGATCGCGCTGTGCCACCGCCTGCGCGCGATGGGCGTCTACCAGCTCTCGATCAGCGACACGATCGGCGTGGCGAACCCGCGGCAGGTCGAGGCGGTGATGAACGAGATCCTCGAGACGGTGCCGGTCGAGGCGCTGGCGGTGCACTTCCACGACACCCAGGGGACGGCGCTGGCCAACTGCGTGACGGCGATGCAGCTCGGCGTGACGACGATCGACGCCTCGGTCGGCGGCCTCGGCGGCTGTCCGTACGCGCCGGGCGCGGCGGGCAACCTGGCGACCGAGGATCTGGTGGCGATGCTGCACGCGATGGGCATCGAGACCGGCATCGACCTCGACAAGCTCGTCGAGGCCTCGCGGCTGGCGGCGGCGTTCGTCGGCCACGACCTGCCGTCGAAGTACCTGAAGGCCCACCTCGGCAAGCAGGCGCGCGCCCGCCGCCGCGCCGAGGCCGGCAGCTCCTGAGACTGGATGAACGGGCCGTTCACCGAGGGAGCTGAAGTTCCTCCCCGTTCGCCCCGAGCGGAGCGCGCGCAGCGCGAAGTCGAAGGACGGAACCGCGCGTCTCGCCTCTTCTGATACGTGGCGTCGGTCGGTCCTGGCGTTCGTTTGCGGGCGAGGTCGATGGCGCGCAGGAGCTCGATCGCGGGCGGCGCGGGGGTGCGATAACCGCGGCATGGATCTCCCCGTCGTCGAGCGCACCGCCAGCGGAGTCGTGTGGGTCACCCTCGATCGGCCCGACGCGCGCAACGCGCTGTCGCGGGCGGTCAACGTCGAGCTCTCGCGGCTGGCGGCGGAGCTGTCCGCCGACCGGACAGTCCGCGCGGTCGTGCTCACCGGCCGCGGCGACGCGGCGTTCTGCGCCGGCGCCGACCTGAAGGAGCGGCGCGGCATCCCGGCGGCGGAGTCGGGTCCGTTCATCGACGCGATCAGCGGCGCGATCGACGCGTGGTCGCGCATCCCGCACCCGACGATCTGCGCGCTCAACGGCTCCGCGTACGGCGGCGGGCTCGAGCTGGCGCTCGCGTGCGACCTGCGGGTGATCGTCGACGGCGCGGAGCTCGGGCTGACCGAGGTGCGGCTCGGCATCATGCCGGGGGCGGGCGGCACCCAGCGGCTGCCGAGGCTGATCGGGGTGGCGGCGGCGAAGGAGATGATCCTGCTCGGCCGTCGCATCTCGGCGGCGCGGGCGCACGCGCTGGGCCTGGTCGTGGCGGTCGTGCCGCCGTCGGAGCTGCGCGGCGCGGTCGACGGCCTGCTCGCCGAGCTCGCCGGCTGCGCGCCGCTCTCGCTGACGATGGCGAAGTCGGCGATCGAGCGCGGCATCGACGCGACGATCGACGAGGGCCTCCGCATCGAGCGCGAGTGCTACGACGTGACCCTCTTCAGCGAGGACCGCGACGAGGGCCTGCGCGCCTTCGCCGAGAAGCGGCCGCCGCGCTACACCGGCCGCTGAGGCCGCCGCCTCCGGCCCGGCCCGGCCTGCGCGCGCCACGGCGCAGGCGCCCGAGGTGTCAGCCACCCCGGCCGGGCGGGTCCCGCACGTCGCGCGGGCGACCGAGACGCGCGCGCCAGCCGCGCCGACCCACGGCGGACCGCCGGAGCGCGGCTGGGATCGAGGTGTCAGCCACCGGGCCCTCGGGCTGGAAGGCCCCGGGCCCGAGCTCGGCCGGCCGCGGCGCGCGAGTGTCAGCCACCCCGCCCGCAAGCGGGAAGGCGCCGCCGCGCGAGGTGTCAGCCACCTGGCCGGCGGGCGCGCGGCTGGGGATCGAGGCGCCAGACTGCCCAGGTCCGCCGACCCCACCGGCAGCGGCGGCTGCGTAGGTGCGCGGATCGCTTGCTGGCCGGTCGGCTGACCGGCGTCCAGCGTTGGCCCGGCCCGTGCTTGTACGGGAATCCCATGTCGCTCCTCGACGGGCTGCTGGCGCGGGCCGGGTACGTGAAGCTGTCCAGGTACGGGCTGGGACTGGCGCCGGACGGGCGCATCGTTCCGCTCGCGCCGATGTCAGCGGCGCCGGTCGCGCAGGCCCTCGTCCCCGCCCAGCCGACCTGGGCCACGGCGCCGGCGGCGACGCCGACCGCGGCCGACTGGCACCGGGCCGCGCCCGTGCGGACGCCCGCGCCGGCGACGCCGAGCGCAACCGACTGGCACCGGGCCGCGCCCTTGCCGACGCCTGCGCCGGACGAGCCGATGGGGCCGCGGAAGCTGCCGGCCGTGATCATCGACGATGGCCCGGAGGAGGGCGACGACGACGCGGACGACGACGCGGACGACGACCAGGGCGGCGATGAGGAAGAGTGGTTGCGGCAAGTGGCGGCCGCGAAAGCCCGCATCGCCGCCGAGGAAGCCCAGGCTTCGCCTCGCGTCGCGAAGCCCGCCGCGCCGCCGTCACCGTCGCGGACTGCCCGTGCGGGGACCGACCCGGCCCGCGACGCCCTCGCCGCGCGCCTCCCTCCGCCGGCGCGCGCCGCGTCCTCGTCGGGCCAGCCGGCGCGGCCACCCGCGCCGCCGTCTCCGCGCTCCGTCTCGCCGTCGTCGCCGACGATCGCGGTGAGCTCGCGGCCGCCGGGCGTGCCGACGAGCC
>DASZXE010000131.1:0-11983 GCA_035546475.1 Kofleriaceae bacterium | reverse complement strand
GCCGTCGCGACGACGATCGCGAGGATCAGCGCCCAGCTCATCGGCCGCGTCGTCGCATCGGTCATGCGCGGAACTTCGCACCGACGGCGCGCGTCGTCTACCATCGGCGCCCCGGTCACGGCCGGAGCATCGCGGGGGCGCATGCGCAGCGACAAGCCAGAACAGCACACCGACGCGGCTCGGCGGCACTTCCACGACGGCCGCGCGATCGGCCACGAGGAGGGCCGCCTCGAGGGCGCCCGCGAGATCGTCCTCGCGCTCGCCGATCGCTACGGCCCGATCCGCGACCACCTGCGCTCGCGGGTGCTCGCGTGCGACGCGCCGGAGCTCCTGCGCGCGATCGCGGTCGACCTCGCGGACGCCGCCGACGTAGACGCGATCGAGCTGCAGCTCGCGCGTCACCCGGTCGCGCGCGTGATCGAGGGCTGACGCGGGCTGGCGCGGGCCGACGCGGGGCTGACGCGGCCCGGTCAGGCGGCCAGCGCGGCGCGGGCGGCGAGGCGGGCGCGGTGCGCGCGCGTCTTCACCGTCGCGACCGACAGGTCGAGGCGATCGGCGATCTCCGTCTCGGTGTAACCGTCGACGAACCGCAGGCGGAAGACGTCGCGGTAGCGCGGGCCCATGCGATCGACCGCGCCGCGGACCTGCGCGCACTGCTCGTGCGCGGCCAGCGACGCGTCGGTCGCCGGCGCCGGATCGGGGCGCGTCTCGATCCACGACGCGGCCTCCTCGTCGGCCACGTGCGGCGTCACCTCGCGCGACCAGCGGCGCTGGCGGCGCAGGTACATGAGCGCGGCGGTGGTCGTCACGCGGTAGAGCCAGGTCGAGAAGCGCGCCTGGCCGCGGAAGCTGTCGCGGTGACGGTGGGCGAGCAGCATCGCGTCCTGCGCGACGTCGTCCGCCGCGTGCTCGTCCTTCACCATCCGCAGCGCGATCGCGCGGGCGTACGCGCGGGTGCGGGCGTCGAGCCGCGGCGCCTCGCCGGCGCGCGGCCGGGTGGGCGAGGCAGGGGCGTGGGTCGAGCGGTTGGCGGCGGGCGCAGGAGCCGGGCGGCCGGGGGGCCGAGGGGCGGCGGCGGCAACGTCGTCAGCGTGGATGGGATCGTCGTGGCCGGGGTTGCCGTCGAGCGAGCGCAACATCTTGCTGTCCTCCGTCAGTTCTGCGCAGGAATTACGCAACCTGTATTCCAGCGGCGTGGACGAGCAGTTCCGGTGAGTTGCGGCCAAGATCGGGGTGGCAAATGTCCATGGGACTGGAAAGCGTCTAGAACTCTGGACGCCTGGTGCTAACGTCGTGGACGCAGCCATGGCCCGGGTGCTCGTCGTCGATGAAGATCCCTCGGCGGCCGCGCAGATCGCGGCGGCGGTCGGCCATGACCCCGACCTGACGGTCGAGGTGGTGACCGCGGCGGCCGGTGAGGTCGGCGCGGCGAACCTGCCGCCGGTCGCGACCGTGGCCGTCGAGAGGGCGGAGGGCGTCGACGCGCTGGTGATCGACGCGCGGCTGGCGACCGAGCTGCTGCCCGGCCTGCGCGCGAAGGACCCGGCGCTCGCGGTGGTGCTGACCGCGGCCGCCGGCGATCACGAGGCAGCGGCGCTCGCGCGCGGCATGGTCGGTCCGCTCGGCTGGCTGCCGCGGCCGGTCGACGCCGCGAAGCTGATGTCGCGGCTCGCCGCCGCGCTCGAGCGCGCCGGGTTGCAGCGCCGGGTCGCGCAGCTCGAGCGGCGGGTCGCCAGCGGCGAGCGCGCGCTCGACGACAGCCGCGGCGCCGCCGAGCGTACCGCGGCGCAACTCGCGTCGGCGTCGAACCAGCTCGCCACCGCGACCGAGCGGCTGGTGATGGCGGAGCAGCTCGCGGCGGTCGGCCGCGTGGTCGGCGGGATCGCCCACGAGCTCGGCGAGCAGCTCGCGCTGGTCGGCTACGCCGAGGCGCTGAAGAGCCGCGTCGCCCACGATCCGCAGCTCGTCGAGCTGGCCGACGTCATCGTCCGCGCGCAGCGCCGCCTGCTCGCGATGGTCGACGCGATCCGCGACTTCACCGAGGGCGACGGGCGGCCGCTGGTGCGCGAGCCCGCCGACGTCGCCGCGGTCGTCGAGGAGGCGCTCGCGCTCATCGCCTACGACCGCGAGGTGCGCCGCCGCCGGGTCGAGCGGCGCATCACCAGCCACCCGATCTGCCTCGTCCACCGCGACAAGCTCGCGCAGGTCGTCATCAACCTCGTCCACAACGCGGCCCTGGCCAGCGCGCCCGGCGCCGCGATCGAGGTCGCGATCGGCGAGGACGGCGCCGGCGCGGTCATCACCGTCACCGACCACGGGGTCGGCATGGAGCCGGCGGTGCTCGCGCGGCTCGGCGAGCCGTTCTTCTCGACGCGCGGCGAGCGCGGCAGCGGCCTCGGCGTCGGCATCTGTCGGCGCATCGTCGAGGAGCACGGCGGCACGCTCGCGTTCGACTCCACCGTCGGCCGCGGCACCGTCGCGCGGGTGCGGCTGCCGGTGCTGGCGGCGCCGACGGGGGCTCCGGGCGGCGCGCCCGGCGGAGCCCGATGACCGCGCGCTCGGTCTGGCAGGTGCTCGTCGTCGACGCGGAGCCGCACATCCCGCGGCTGATCCGGCTGCTGCTCGGCGACGGTCACGAGGTCGATCACGCGGCGAGCGCGGCGCAGGCGCTCGAGCGGCTGCAGGCGAAGCCGTACGACGTCGTGCTGGTCGACCTGGGCCTCGAGCCGGATCCCTCGCCGGCGCCGGCCGGCGACGCCGAGCCGACGCTGCCGGATCCCACCGGCGGGTCGGTGCCGGTCGGCGTCGAGGGCCTGCTCGAGCGGATCCACGACACCTGGCCCGATCTCGGCATCGTCGCGCTCGCGGCGGCGCCGACCGTGCAGTCGGCGGTGGCGGCGATGCGGCTCGGCGCCTTCGACGTCCTCCGCAAGACGTGCGGCGCCGACGAGCTGCGCGCGGCGATCACCCGCGCGGGCCGCCACGGCGATCTCGCCCGCGAGGTGCGCCGGCTGCGCACCGAGGTCGATCGCGCGCGCGGCCTCGGCGAGCTGGTCGGCACCTCGCCGCCGATGCGGCAACTGCTGGCGCTCGTCGAGCGCGTCGCGCAGTCGGACGCGACCGTGCTCATCCTCGGCGAGAGCGGCACCGGCAAGGAGCTGCTCGCCCGCACGATCCATCGGCTGGGGCCGCGCGCCGAGCAACCGTTCGTCGCGTTCGACTGCTCGGCCTTGACCCCGAGCCTGCTCGAGGCGGAGCTGTTCGGCCACGAGCGCGGCGCGTTCACCGGCGCGGCGCGGGCGCGGCGCGGCCTGTTCCGCGAGGCCCACCGCGGCACGATCTTCCTCGACGAGATCGGCGACATCGCGCCGAGCGTGCAGAACAAGCTGCTGCGCGTGCTGCAGGAGCGCGAGATCAAGCCGGTCGGCGCCGACCAGTTCGTGCCGATCGACGTCCGCGTCGTGGCCGCGACGAACAAGGACCTCGCCGGCCTGGTCGCGCGCGGCGAGTTCCGCGAGGATCTGTACTGGCGCCTCGCGGTCGTGCCGATCCAGGTGCCGCCCTTGCGCGAGCGCAAGGACGACCTGCCGATGCTCGCGGTCCACCTGCTGGCGCGCCGGCGAGGCGCGGCGAAGACGTCGATCGGCGGCGCGGCGCGCTACCCGACGCAGATCGCGCCGGACGCGCTCGCGCGCCTGATGAGCTACCAGTGGCCCGGCAACATCCGCGAGCTCGAGAACGTGCTGTCGCGGGCGGCGATCCTCTGCGATGGTCAGACCATCCGCGCGCGCGACCTCGACCTCGCCGGCCTGACGCCGCGGGCGAACGCGCCGCGCGGCGAGGCGGTGGCGCTGGCGGGGCTCGGCGACGGCCGCACGCTCAAGCACGTCGTCGACGACGCGGTGAAGAGCGTCGAGCAGGCGGCGATCGCGGCGGCGCTCGAGCAGTGCGACGGCTCGCCGGCGCGGGCGGCGGCGCTGCTCGGCATCAGCCGGGCGAGCATCTACAACAAGATGAAGGCGTACGGCCTGGAGCGCTGAGGCGGTCCGCGCCCGCGGTGGGCCACCAGGAGTGGGCGGCGGGCTCCGACGCGTCGGCGGGGGCGGGGAGCGCGACGGTTCGACGCGTCGGGAGCGGCTCGACGCGTCGAGGCCGCCGCGATCGATTGCTTGGACTCCCAAGGATCGCCGCAAGGTCGCGTCGCCCGCGTGGCCGTGGGGCCGTGGGGCCGCGGCGGCGGGGACGGCACGGCGATCGCAAGGCGCGCGCTGGTCACGACACGATCACCCAGGAGGCCTGCATGACGATGACCAGGACGACGATCGCGCTGTGGATCGGGATGGGGATGACCGCCGCCGCCGGCTGCGCCGACGACGGCCCGCGCGGCAACGGCCCGGGCGCGGGCGACCCGCCGCTCGGCACGACCGCCGACGAGATCGGGATCATCCCGGCCTGGCTGGTGGCGTACACGCCGCACGACGGCCTCACCGCCACCGATGTGCAGGGCGCGGTCGACCAGACCGCGGCGAAGGTGCAGGCGGTGGCGGCCGCGACCAGCGCGCTCGCGCCGGTGGCCCGCAGCGGCGCCTACGCCGACCTCACCGGCACGCCGGAGCTGAGCGGCTTCGCGCGCACGTCCGACCTCGCGACCGTGGCGCGGACCGGCGCCTACGCCGACCTCGGCGGCGCGCCGGCGCTCGCCCCGGTGGCGACGTCGGGCGCGTACGCGGATCTGTCCGGCGCGCCGGACCTTTCGGGCTTCGCGACCAGCGCCGCGCTCGCCGCGTACACGCCGACCGCGGACCTGCCGGCCGTCGCGCGCACCGGCGCGTACGCCGACCTGACCGGCACGCCCGACCTCGGCAGCTTCGCGACGGCGGCGCAGCTCGCCGGCTACGTGACGCTCGGCCAGCTCGGCAGCTACGCGACGACCGCGTCGCTCGCGCGCGTCGCGACGACCGGTTCGTACGCCGACCTCGCCGACAAGCCGGTGCTGTCGGCGGTCGCGTCCAGCGGCTCGTACGACGACCTCGCCGGCCGGCCGGCGCTGTCGGCGGTCGCGACGTCGGGCCAGTACGACGACCTCGCCGGCAAGCCCGCGCTGTCGGCGGTCGCGACCAGCGGCTCGTACGACGACCTCGCCGGCAAGCCCGCGCTCGCGGCGGTCGCGACCAGCGGCTCGTACGACGACCTCGCCGGCGCGCCCGACCTGACCGACCTCGTCACGACCGACACGCTGCCGTGGCAGGACACCGGCGCGTACGCGTACGCGGCGATCGCCGGCGACGAGCAGACGATCGCAGACGCCTCGCTGTCGGGCGGCTCGAACTGCGGCGCGACGTCGACGCAGATCTACCAGAGCTTCACCGCGCTGGGCTCCGGCCCGATGAAGTCGGCGATGCTGCGCCTCGTCGTGCCGGTCAACGGCGTCACGGTCCAGATCCGGCAGGGCAACGGTGGCGGCGGCGCGCTGCTCTACCAGTCGACGGTCGACCTCGGCCCGCAGTCGGCGCCGGTGCCGGTCAGCGGCGTCGACCTCGTCGCCGGGCAGCTGTACACGATCGTCTACAGCAGCCCGTCGGCGAGCTGGACCTTCACCTGCTCGGCGGCCGATCCGTACGCGGGCGGCAACGCGGGCACGACCGGCGCGGTGCCCAGCGTCGACATCGCGTTCTCCGTCTTCCTGGCGGCCGGCCACCCGGTCGCGATCACGCCCGGCGGCCAGCTCGGCGTTGGCACCACCGCGCCGACCGCGCCGATCGACGTCGCGGGCAACGCGATCCGCGTGCGGGAGGCGTCGTCGCCGGCGAGCAACGCCGCCTGCGCGAAGGGCGAGCTCCGCTGGGACGCGAGCTTCGTCTACGTCTGCGTCGCCCAGAACCAGTGGCGCCGCGCCGCGCTCGCGTCGTACTGACCCGCGCGCCGCGCGCCGCGTGCCGTGCGCCGCCGGTGATCGCGAAGCGGGCTTCGCGTCGCGCACGGCCGGCGCAAGTGCTGCGCGATCCGGCCCCGAATGCACCGCGGCGCCGGCGGTGGCCGCGTGGCATGGCCGGTGCTTCCTCCCGGGGCATGAGCACCGCGGCCGCACCCCCGATCGGCATCCCCGGGATCGAGCCCGAGGTCGCGCGGACGCTGCGGCTCGGCCGCGGCCCGCGCATCCGCCGGCTGGTCGTGCGCCTCGGCCTCGCGCTGGCCGGCGCGCTGATCGTCCTCGCGATCGGCCGCGCCTGGTGGCGGCGCGGCGAGCAACCGCCGCCGACGTACACGACCGCGCCGGCGGTCGCCGGCGAGCTCCAGCTCACCGTCACCGCCACCGGCACGCTCGAGGCCCGCAACCTGGTCGAGATCGGCAGCGAGGTCTCCGGCCGCGTCGCGCGCGTGAAGGTCGACGCCAACGATCCGGTCACCCGCGGCGAGATCCTCGCCGAGCTCGATCCGACGACCTTCCAGGCACAGGCGGCGCAGGCCACGGCCGCGCTCGCGCAGGCGCGCGCGCAGGTCGTGCAGGCGCGCGCGAGCCAGCAGGAGGCCGCGACCACCCGGCAGCGCACCGCGGGGCTGTTCGCCGCTGGCGTCGTCTCCGCGCAGGAACGCGACAGCGCCGAGGCCGCCGCCGCGCGCGCCGACGCCGCGCTCGTCCTCGCGCAGGCCACCGTCGCGCAGGCCGCCGCCGCGCTCGACGTCGCGCGGACCAACCTGTCCCGCACCGCGATCCGCACGCCGATCGACGGCATGGTCCTCGAGCGGTCGGTCGAGGTCGGCCAGACCGTCGTCTCGGCGTTCCAGGCGCAGGTCCTGTTCCGCATCGCCGAGGACCTGCGGGCGATGAAGGTCTCCGTCGACGTCGACGAGGCGGACGTCGGCCTGGTCGCGCCCGGCCAGCACGCGACGTTCACCGTCGCCGCCTACCTCGATCGCACGTTCGACGCGCGGGTGGTCACGGTCCACAACGCCGCGCACCTCGTCGATCGCGTCGTCTCGTACGAGGCCGAGCTCGAGGTCGACAACCACGACCTCGCGCTGCGGCCCGGCATGACGGTCACCGCGCAGATCGCCGCGCGCCGGCTGCCCGACGCGCTGCTGGTGCCGAACCAGGCCCTGCGCTTCCAGCCGGCCGGCGTGACCCGCCCCGACGACGCCGGGCCGCGGGTCTGGATCCTCGACGGCGGCCTGCCGCGCGCGGTCCCCGTCCAGGTCCGCGGCGCCAGCGACACCCGGACCGCGATCACCGGCCCCGGCCTCGCGGCGGGCGCGGCCGTGATCGTGGACGCGAGGTGACCGTGCCGGCATCTGCGCCACCGCAGCTCGCCCTCCGCAAGGTGACCAAGGTCTACGGCACCGGCGAGGCCGCGGTCGCCGCGCTGCGCGCGATCGACCTCGACGTCGCGGCCGGCGAGTTCGTCGCGCTCATGGGCCCGAGCGGCTCGGGCAAGTCGACCTGCCTCAACATCCTCGGCTGCCTCGACGTGCCGACCGCCGGCGAGTACTGGTTCCGCGGCGTGCCGGTGTCGACGCTCGAGCGCGACCAGCTCGCGCTGCTCCGCCGCAGCTACCTCGGCTTCGTCTTCCAGGGCTTCAACCTGCTGCCGCGCACGACCGCCCTCGAGAACGTCGAGCTGCCGCTGGTCTACCGCGGCGTCGGCCGCCGCGACCGCCGCCGGCGCGCGCTCACCGAGCTGGCGGCGGTCGGCCTCGCCGGCCGCGAGCGCCACACGCCGGCCCAGCTCTCCGGCGGCCAGCAGCAGCGGGTCGCGATCGCGCGCGCGCTGGTCAGCGATCCGTCGGTGCTGCTCGCCGACGAGCCGACCGGCAACGTCGACTCCGCGCGCGGCCACGAGCTGATGCAGCTCATGGCGAGGCTCAACCGCGAGCGCGGCATCACGATCGTGATGGTCACCCACGAGCCGGACATGGCGGCCTACGCCGGGCGGATCGTCCGCTTCCTCGACGGGCGGATCGACGGCGACGAGGCGAACGGCGCGGCCGCCCACGGAGCCGCCGCATGATCGTCGGCAACGCCATCCACCAGACCGTCCGCCAGCTCGGCCGCAACCCGATGCGCTCGGGGCTGACGACGCTCGGCATCCTGATCGGCGTCGCCGCGGTGATCGCGATGATCGCGCTCGGCCGCGGCGCGAGCGCGCGGGTGGCGTCCGACCTGTCGGGCCTCGGCCAGAACCTGCTGTTCGTGGTGCCGGGGACGCCCGGCCACGGCGCGATGGGGCCGACCCGCGGCGTGATCCGCGCGTTCGAGGCGGACGACGCGGCGGCGATCGCGCGCGAGGTGCCCGGCGTGGCGGCGGTGGCGCCGACCGCCAGCCTGAGCGCGGTCGCGGTCTACGGCGGCGCCAGCCGGCGCACGACGATCACCGGCTCGACCGGCGCCTACCTCGACGTCCTGTCGTGGCGGGTCGCCGACGGCCGTGACTTCACCGACGCGGAGGTCCGGGTCGGCGCCAGCGTCTGCCTGCTCGGCGCGACCGTGCGCAAGGATCTGTTCGGCGCGGTCGATCCGATCGGCGCGGTGATCCGCGTCGGCAACCTGTCGATGCGCGTCGTCGGCACGCTGCACGGGAAGGGGACGTCGACGTTCGGCCAGGACCAGGACGACTTCGTCATCGTGCCGCTGGCGACCCACCAGCGGCGGCTGACCGGCTCGCACGAGGTGGGCGCGATCTTCCTGTCGGGCGCGCCCGGCGCCAGCACCGGCCGCATCCGCGACGACATCGAGGCGCTCATGCGCGCGCGGCGGCACATCCACGCCGGCGAGCCGGACGACTTCACGGTGCGCGACATGAAGGAGATCGCGGCGACGGTCGGCTCGGTGACCGGCGTGCTGGCGTCGCTGCTGGCGGCGATCGCGGCGATCAGCCTCGTCGTCGGCGGCATCGGCATCATGAACATCATGCTGGTGGCGGTCAGCGAGCGGACGCGCGAGATCGGCATCCGCCTCGCGATCGGCGCCCGCGGCCGCGACGTGCTCGCGCAGTTCCTGATCGAGGCGGTGATGCTGTCGGCGCTCGGCGGGCTGATGGGGATGACGCTCGGCCTCGGCGCGTCGTGGGCGGCGACGCGGCGGCTCGGCGTGCCGCTCGAGATCGATCCGACGCTGATCGCGCTGCCGTTCGGCTTCTCGGCGGCGGTCGGCGTGCTGTTCGGCTTCTGGCCGGCGCGCAAGGCGGCGCGGATGAACCCGATCGACGCCCTTCGCCACGAGTAGCGCGGTCAGGCGACGGCGGCGGCGCGCGGGGCCGGTGCGCCGGCGGTCGCGGTCGCGGTCGCGGTCGCGGTCGCGCGGCGGGCCGCCTCCTCGCGCTCGAGCTCGGCGAACGGATCGGCCGCGTGCTCGAACTGGAGGATGCCGAGCTCGGCGAAGCGCGCGCGCTGGCGGTCGCTCAGGAGGTCCATCTTCTTGATGGCCGGCACGATCTTCGCGAACAGGAGCTGCCGGAACATGATCTGCCCCTGGTTGTGCAGCGCGATCTGCATGCACTCCTCGACGGGCAGCCCCATCTTCTCCCACACCTCCTGGAACAGGAACCGGTCGCGCATGAGCCGCGCCGCCTCGTAGACGAAGTCCTCTCGCTCGCGGCGCACCGCCTCCGGTTGCTCGCGGTAGTAGTCGCGCAAGGACAGCACGCCGAACGCGACGTGGCGCGCCTCGTCGCCCATCACGTAGGCGGTCAGCTCGCGCAGGAGCGGCTCCGGCGTGGTCTGGCGGATCATCCCGAACGCGGCGAGCGCGAGGCCCTCGACCATGATCTGCATGCCGAGGAACTTCATGTCCCAGCGCGAGTCCTCGAGCACCATGTCGAGCAGCGTCTTCAGGTGCGGGTTGACCGGGTAGGAGAGGCCGATCTTCTGGTGCAGGTAGCGGTTGTAGACGTCGACGTGGCGCGCCTCGTCGGCGACCTGGCTGGCGGCGTAGAGCTTGGAGTCGAGGTCGCCCACCGAGTCGACGAGCTGCGCGGTGGCGAGCAGCGCGCCCTGCTCGCCGTGGAGGAACTGCGAGAGCGTCCACGCCGACTGCTCGATGTTGAGCTGCTGCACCTCGGCCGGCGTCATCCGCGCGAGGATGGCGGAGCCGTGGAGCGGCATCAGCTCCGGCGGGCCCATCGGCTTCGACAGGTCGGGACTCAGGTGCCAGGGCAGCGCCTCGTCGGCGATCCACTGGGCGCGCACCGCCTTGTCGTAGAGGTCGCGCAGCTTCTGGCGGGTGTCCTGGTAGCCCCAGGTGTAGGTCACGTCGAGGATCGTCTCGAGGGTCTCGATCGACGGGCCGATCTTCGAGGCGGCCGATGCGGTCGACGCCGCCGAGGGGGCCGAGGGGGTCGACGGGCTGGACGGGCCGGCGGTGACGGTGGGGTCTGCCATGGTGCCTCCGCTGTACGAGCGAGCGAGCGGGTCGGTCGGAGAAAGTGAAACTTTTTTCAGTTTGTCTTGGGTGCGAGGCGCGGTCAAGGGCAAACTGCGGGGATGGGTGCCCGCGCCTCTCGCCCGGCGACGTCGACCCCGGCCGCGCCGCCGCCGGCGCCGGCCGCGCCGGCGTTCGTCGACGCACCGGCGCGCACCTTCACCCAGGCCCGCGCCCAGCGTACGTACGAGGCGTTGCTCGCGGGCGCCGAGCAGGCGTTCGGCGAGCGCGGCTACGAGGCGACCGGCACGCCGGAGATCGCGGCGGCGGCCGGCGTCGCGGTCGGCACCTTCTACCGCTACTTCGACGACAAGCTCGCCTGCTACCTCGAGCTGTCGCGCCGCCACCTGGCCGCCGGCTACCACCGCATCATGGACCGGCTCACGCCGGAGCGGTTCGCCGGCAAGGACCGCGACGCGACGGTGGCGGAGGCGATCCGCGTGCTGGTCGACCACGTCTCGGCGTCGCCGCAGCACCACCGGGCGTTCCTCGAGGCGTCGCTGCGGGTGCCGGAGGTCCAGGCCCTGCGCCGCGCCTTCGACGACGCGACGTGGGTGCGGCTGGCGGCGCTGATCGCGGCGGTCTGCCCGCGCAGCGACGTGCCGGATCCGGACGCGACCGCGTGGGTGATCATGCACGCGTGCGTCGAGGCGGCGACGGCGATGGCCGGCATCCACGGCGCGGCGCCGCTGCCGCCGGCGCGCGCGAAGGCCGCGCTCGCCGCCCTCATCCTGCGCGCGCTGTTCCCCCACGGCTGATGGAGTACATTGAGGCCCATGAAGATGTCGAAGCTGGTCGCGGCGGCGGCGGTCGTGCTCGCGCTGGGAGCGTGCGAGAAGAAGTCGAACAAGAGCCAGGCCGCGCCGCCCGCGCCGACGGTCGCCGCCGACGGCACCCGGTCGGTGCCGATCTACGTCAAGAAGGCCGGGTACCAGCCGGACAAGATCAGCGCGAAGCCGGGCGAGAAGCTGAAGCTGGTGTTCACCCGCGTCGAGGACACCGAGTGCGGATCGCAGGTGAAGGTCGCCGACGGGGCGCTCGTCGACCTGCCGCTCAACAAGCCGGTCGAGATCGCGGTGACGGCGCCGCCGAGCGGCCAGCTCGACTTCATCTGCGGCATGGGCATGATGACCGGCGTCGTCCTCGTCGAGGGCGCGGCGCCGGGCGACACGCGCATCTGACTCGCGGAGCCGGCAGGGCACCCACCCCGCTTTCGGCCAATCCCTCGGCCGGCCGGCGCGACCGTGTCGGGCGATCCGCGTCTCGTTGGGCCGCGACCAGCATGGTTACCCGCTCCTCGATGCCTGATGTACGAGCATCGCGAAAAGGGCGAAAGGCGAGTCCGAGCGCGTGGCTCAGGGCGACTTGCTGCCGAGCGCGAATGCGTTGACGAAGCAGGCGCCCGATGGCCGGCCGTCGAGCAGGTACGGCGTGTAGCGCCAGGCGCGGACCGCGCCGGCGAGCTTGTCGGCGATGTCGCCGGTGAGCTTGAGGACCGTCGCCGACGTCACCGCGCCGGTGCGGTCGATGCAGATCTTGATGCTCGCCGACTTCGGCAGCGCCTCGCCG
>DASZXE010000130.1:0-13792 GCA_035546475.1 Kofleriaceae bacterium | reverse complement strand
CTCCCGACCTTGGCGGCGAGAGACGATCGAGGGGATCGGATCAGCGACGAACCACCCGATCGGGCGCTGCAGCGCGGCCCCGAGCCGCACCAGCTCGAGCGAATCGACCGTCCGCTGGCCCGCTTCGATCTTGCTGATCGCCGTGCGCTCCAGGCGCAGGGCGGCGGCGAGGTCGCTCTGCGTCAAACCCGCCTGCTTTCGTGCTTCCAGCACCCGCCGCCCCAGTTCTTCCCAGGACTTCGCCATACGTGCGAAAATAGCACGTCCATCCGGACGGCGTCCTACTTGATGCCGCGGATGGCGTACGGACCGTTGTCGGGGAGCTCGACGACGCCGTTCACGTCGACGGCGACGAGCCGGTGGGGCGGCCGTCCGCGATGGATGAAGTCGACGGCGAGGATGATGGCGAGGATCGTGCGGTCGGGCTCTCGGCCGCGGATCCAGAGCGCCTCTACCCGCTCGTCGGGATGATGTTCGCGCAGCCACGCGGCCGCGCGTTCCTTGGCGGCCGCGTCGGTGCGACGGCGGTGGCGGAGGCGACGGAGCCAGCGGCGGATCACGTGGGGGTCCTCGACCGCGATGCCAGCGAAGCTCGCCATGCGGGGTCAGGCGACGGCGATGCCGCCGACCAGGACCTCGCGCTTGTTGGTGTGGTCCGGCGGCGAGACGACGCCCTGCTTCTCCATCTCCTCGACGAGGCGGGCGGCGCGGTTGTAGCCGATGCGGAGCTGGCGCTGCACCCACGAGATCGACGCGTTGCGGGTCGAGGTCACGACGTGGACGGCGCGGTCGTAGAGGTCGTCGTCGACCTTGCCGCCGCCGCCACCCTCGCCACCGCCGGCGCCGCCACCCTCGCCGTCCTCCTCCTCGCGCGGCTTCAAGATCTCCAGGTTGTAGACCGGGCGGCCCTGCGTCTTCAGGAAGGCGACCACCTTGTGGATCTCCTCCTCGTCGACGTAGCAGCCGTGCAGGCGCTGCGGCGCGGCGCCGCGGTCGCTGAACAGCATGTCGCCGGCGCCGAGCAGCGCCTCGGCGCCGCCCTGGTCGAGGATCGTCCGCGAGTCGACCTTCGACGCCACGTGGAACGCGACGCGCGACGGGAAGTTCGCCTTGATGAGGCCGGTGATCACGTCGACCGACGGCCGCTGGGTCGCCAGGATGAGATGGATGCCCGCCGCGCGCGCCTTCTGCGCGATGCGCGCGACCGACGTCTCGACCTCCTTCGGCGCGCACATCATCAGGTCGGCGAACTCGTCGATGACGACGACGATGTACGGCAGGCGCTGCGGCGGCTCAGTCGCCACCAGCGGCTCGCGCTCGCTGGTGATCTCGACCTGCTCCGTCTCGGCGCCGTCGTCGCCCTCGGCGTCGCCGTCGCCCGAGCCGACGCCCGCCGCCCGCTCGGCCGCCGCCGCCGCGCGCCGGAGCTGGTCCGCCTCCCACTTCGCGCGCTGCTTGGCGAGCTTCTCGTTGTAGCCGGCGATGTCGCGCACGCCGACGTGCGCGAGCAGGTCGTAGCGCCGCTCCATCTCGTCGACGGCCCAGCGCAGCGCCAGGTTCGCCTTCTTCGGATCGGTCACCACCGGCAGGAGCAGGTGCGGGATGCCCTCGTAGATCGACAGCTCGAGCATCTTCGGGTCGACCATGATCATCCGCACGTCGTCGGGCGACGAGTGATAGAGGAGCGACGTGATCATGGCGTTGACCGCCACCGACTTGCCGGAGCCGGTGGTGCCGGCGACCAGCAGGTGCGGCATGCGCGCGAGGTCGACGACCGCCGGGCCGCCCTCGATGTCCTTGCCGAGCGCCATCGGCAGGCGCGCCTTGCCCTTGCGGAACAGGTCGTCGGCGAGGATCTCCTTGAGGAAGACCTTCTCGCGCGCCTTGTTCGGCACCTCGATGCCGACCGCCGCCTTGCCGGGGATCGGCGCGACGATGCGCACGCGCAGCGCCTCGAGCGACATCGCCAGGTCGTCCGACAGGTTCGCGATCTTGGCGACGCGGATGCCGGGCGCCGGCGCGAACTCGTACATGGTGACGACCGGGCCGGGGCGGATCGCGACGACATCGCCCTTGACGCCGTAGTTGTCGAGCGTGCGGGTGAGCCGCGCCGACAGCTCGAGCATGTACGTCTTGTCGAGCTGGTTCTGGGTCGCGGCGTCGTAGTGGAGGAGCGAGATCGCGGGGAGCTGGTAGGCGCCGTCGCCGAGCTTGATGAAGCCGCGCTCGGCCTCCGCCTGCTTCTCCTTGGCGGCCATCTCGGCCTTGTCGGCGTGCTTGAACCGCGGCTCGACGATCAGCGGACCGGCATCGCCGGCAGCGGGAGCCGGAGCCGGCGCGGGAGCCGCAGGAGGGGCCGCCGGGGCCGGGGCAGGCGCGGCGGCGACGGCCACGACCGGCGTGACCGGCATCGCCGCCGGCACGGTGGCGACGGGGACGGTCGGCGTCGCGCCGGTGTCGACCAGCTCGGCGGGCTTCTTCCGCTTCCGCTCCCGGGTCTCGCCCGCCGCGGAGCCGGGCACCACGGCGGTCTCGGCGAGCGCGACCGTCGCCGCCGCCAGCGGCAGCTCGACGTCGGTGGCCGCCTCGTCGCGCTTGCTCGACCGCCGCGCGCGCTTGCGCGGCGCCTCGTCGTCGTCGGTGGACGGCCGCGTCTCGGTCCGCTCGGTGTCGCCGATGAAGGCCGCGCTCGGCGCCGCGCGATCGACGATCACCGGCGCGTGCAGCTCGTCGTCGTCGACGGCGAGCGGATCGCCCTCCTCGCCCTCGGCCAGCTCGTCCTCGTACTCGTCGCGCCCGCGCTCGGGCAGGATCGCGCGGGTGACGTCGGCGACGAAGCGGCCGCCGACCCTGGCGCCGCCGACCATCGCGCCGCCGCCGAGCTTGAGCCCGCCGCCGATCCAGCCGAGCACCTGCCGCATGCGCAGCGGCGTCGCGATGATGACGGCGATGACCATCGTGATCCCGGCGAGCAGCGCCGTGCCCGCGGTCGAGATCAGCGCGCGCGAGGTGTGGGCGAGCCGCATCCCGATCGCGCCGCCCGGCCCGAGGTGCGCGACCTGGTAGCCGGCGGCCGCGAGCTGCGCGAGCACCGCGAACGCGATCACGCCGAGCACGCTGCCGACCGCGACCTGCCACGGCAGGATCGGCCGCTTCTCCATCAGCGAGCGCACCGCCGCCACCACCGCGAGCGCGATCAGCGCGTAGCTGCCGAGCCCGGCCACGCCGTACACGACGCGCGCGACCGAGCGGCCGAACGGGCCCATGAACAGCGCGCCCGCCTGCAGCGAGACCATCGCGAGCAGCGCGAACAGGCTGGTGCCGAGCGCGACGATGCCGGCGATCTCCCGCGTGCGCGGATCGTCGACGGTCGTCCGGCGGTTGGGCGCCATCGGCGCCGCTGCCTTCTTGATGACTGCCTTGGCCATGGGTCCTCGAGCCGACTATCCTACATGGTGCGATAACGTGGGCAACTTTCCTTCATGCCTGATTTCGCTGTCATGGCAACGGGTTAGCTACAACCACGCGACGCGGATTCGCAGGGATCGCGATCCTTCGCCGCTGCGCCGCGATCGCGCAACTTCCTGACCTCCGGCGCCGCTCTCGCGCCTGCGACACCGGCCCTCCGCGCGGCCGAGGCGCAGGATCGCCCGTGCCCGCGGCCGCGAGCGCGCCCGGCGGCGCCAGTCGTCGTAGGCTCGGAGGCCGTGGCGCCCTACGAGTCTCCCGAGCAGCACCTGGCCGATCAGGTCGACCTCGCGTCGCTGGTGCTGGCCGCCGCCACCCTGCGCCGCCGGCTGGCCGAGCGCCGCGTCGATCCGGAGGCGGACCCCGAGCTGCAGCGGGTGCTCGCGGCGCTGCAGGCGCGCGAGGCCGCGATCGACGCGCGGGTCGCCGCGACCGACCCGACGATGCTGCCGCTCGAGCGCCTGCGCCGCACCTTCGGCCTGTCCGCCACCGAGGTGCGCGTCATCGCGCTGCTCGCCGCGTTCGAGCTGGAGACGACGCTGCGCGACCAGGCCCGCGCGCTCATGGGCGATCCCAACCGCATCCACCCGGACGTCGGCCTGCTCACCGAGCTGGTCTACACCGGGCGCGACCGCAAGCGGATCGCCGAGGAGCTGGCATCCGACGGCCGGCTCATCCGCTTCGCGCTCGTCCGCATCGAGCGGGTGTCGGACACGCCGTTCTCGCTGCGGCGCGCCCGCGTCGTCGAGCGGGTGCTCGAGCTGCTGCACGGCCGCGACGCGCTCGACCGCGAGGTCGCCCGCCACGTCGAGCTGATGGCGCCGGTCCGCCGCGAGGCGCTGGTGATCGATCAGCCGCGCTTCGACGAGCTGGCCGGGCTGGTGGCGGCGTCGCTCGCCGCCGGCCAGTCGGGCCGGCCGCACCCGGTCATCATGGTGTCGGGCCACGACGGTGCTGGCCGCAAGTCGCTGCTGGTGGCGGCGGCGACCGCGGTCGGGCTCGGCGCGCTGCGCGTGCGCTGCACGTCGTTCGTCAAGGACGAGGCGTGGGTGCGGCAGCTCGGCCCGTCGGTGCTGCGCGAGGCGATCCTCTGGCGCGCGCTCATCATCCTCGACGGGCTCGACCAGTTCTCGCTCGACAACCCGACGGTGCGGCTCGACGAGGTGCTGTTCGGCAACTTCGTCGGCCCGGTCGCCGCGGTGCTCGGCCGCATCACCGGCAAGCCGCCGCAGATGGCGCGCGGCCAGGTGCTGCTCGAGGTCGCGATCCCGAGCGAGATCGAGCGCGAGGAGCTGTGGCGGCGCGCGCTGCGCGGGGTGTCGGCCGCCGACGTCATCCGCGGCGCCGCCGAGCGCTACACGATCACGCCCGGCGTGATCCTGCAGGCTGCGGAGTCGGCGCGCGCGCGGGCGGCGGCGCGGGCGCGCGCGGCGGGCGGCGAGGCGCGGGTGGTCAACGAGGACATCCACGCCGGCCTGCGCGGCGCGCTCGACGCGAAGCTGGCGACGCTCGGCATGCGCATCACCTGGCGGCAGACGTGGTCGGATCTGGTGCTGCCCGACGACAACGTGGCCGAGGTGCGCGAGTTCATCTCGCGCGTCAAGCACCGGCGCACGGTCTACGAGCGGTGGGGCTTCGGCCGCAAGGTCGCCAAGGGGCTCGGGCTGTCGGCGTTGTTCTCGGGGCCGCCCGGCACCGGCAAGACGATGGTCGCCGGCCTCATCGCCGAGGAGCTGAAGCTCGACCTCTACCAGGTCGACCTGTCGAAGGTGACGTCGAAGTGGATCGGCGAGACGGAGAAGAACCTGGCCGAGCTGTTCGACGCCGCCGAGAGCGGCCACGCGATCCTGCTGTTCGACGAGGCCGACTCGCTGTTCGCCAAGCGCACCGAGGTGAAGAGCTCGGTCGACCGCTACGCGAACCTCGAGGTGAACTACCTGCTGCAGCGGATGGAGTCGTTCGCGGGCATCACCATCCTGACGACGAACAACGACGCCGCGATCGACGAGGCGTTCCGCCGGCGCCTGTCGCTCAAGGTCGACTTCCCGCTGCCGGAGCTCGAGGAGCGGATGCGGCTGTGGCGGACGATGCTGCCGGCCGAGGCGGCGGTCGCGAGCGACATCGACTTCGACACGCTCGCCGACAAGTACGAGATGTCGGGCGGCTACATCAAGAACGCGGCGCTGCGGGCGGCGTTCCTCGCCGCCGACGAGGGCGTGCCGATCGGCATGCGCCACCTGACGCGCGCGGCGCGGTCCGAGTACCAGGCGATGGGCAAGGTCATCTCCCACCACGGCTGAACGGCGGCGGAAGGCGATTCGGGTTCGCGGCGGCGCGGCGGGCGTCGACGCACGGGGAGGCCGTGGAGGTGCGCGGGCACGCGGCGCGCGGCGCTGGTCGGCGGCTTGCAATGAAAGCCGGCATGACCACCAACAAGAACGATCTCGACAGCACCAGGGATGCGGTTCGCGACACCGTGCGCGACGCGGGACACGACGTGAAGGAGGCGGGCCGGGACACCGGTGACAAGGTGCGCGACAAGGCCCACGACGCGGGCGAGAAGGTCCGCGACGCGGGCGAGAAGGTCCGCGACGGCGTCCGCGACGCGGGCGAGAAGGTCCGTGACGTCGCCCGCGACGCCGGCGACAAGGCCCGCGACGTCGCCCGCGACGTCGGCGACAAGGCGCGCGACGCCGGCCGCGACGTCAAGCGCAAGCTCGACTGACCGACGGCGCTCGCGTCTCGTCGCCCTCGGGGTCGCGAGCCCCGGGGGCGCGCGACGTCGGCGCAGCCCCGCCGAGCTCCGCGCGGACGCTCGGAGGGCTGGCCAGGATGCCAACCGCTCGAGCCGATCGCTCGGGCCCGAGGCGGACCACGCGGCCGATCTCGGTCGGAGCAATCCGCGCCGAGGTCCGCGCGGACGGTCAGCGCTTGCAGAGGTCGTCGATCCACTTCGACATGCCGGCGGAGTCGAGGACGGCCATGTACGCCTCCCAGATCGCCGACGGCTTGCCTTCGCCGAGGATGTCCTGGTCGCTGTCGAGCGGCACCGACTCGCTGCCGTGGCTCCACTGCAGCTTGCGGTGCTGGTCGGTGAACTCGAGCTTGTAGGCGCCGCTCGGGCCGGTGAAGGTCATCGAGCCCGACGGGTAGTCGTCGGTCCAGCTCGTCACCGACGCGGACGCGCTGCCGTCGGCCGGCGCCGCGGCCCGCTTCGCCTTCGCGTCGTCGACGGCGGCGGCGAGCGACGCGACGACCTTCGCCGGCACCGAGACCGTCTTCGTCTCGTCGCGGTCGCTGTCCCAGCCGGTCTGCAGGCGCGCGTCGCCGGTGAAGGCGCCGCCCCTGGCCTCGAGCTTCGCGCTGAAGTCGTGCGCGCAGCCGAGGCCGCTCCAGGTGTCGTGGATCTCGATGGTCGTCGGCTCGCCGAGCGCGAGGCCGCTGCCCGCCGGCGTGCCGCCGCCGGCGCTGTTGCCGATCGTCGTCGGCTTGCCGGCCGCGCCGCCGCCGCCACCGCAGGCGGCGAGCGCCACCAGGAGCGCCGCCGCCGACCTCACGCCCCGGCTCCGCCGAGGAACTTCGCGACGATCGCCGCCGGGTCGGGCGGCGCCGCCTCCGCCGACGGCGGCTGGCCGTCGGGCGTCATGTGATCGATCGCGTGCGGCAGCACGTCGGCGAGCGACTTGCTCGCCTCCTCGTGCGAGAGGCCGAGCTTCGCCGCGATCGACGCGATCGTCCCGTGGCCGAGCACCTTCGAGAGCTGGTCCGTCGAGATCGGCAGGTTCTTGCCGAGCCCGACCCACGACGACGCGATGTCGCCGAGCCCGTGCTCTCGCAGCTTGCCGAGGATGCTCGCGGCGCCGCCGCCCGAGAGCAGTCCCTTCACCTGGTCGGCCATCTGCGTGACGCTTGCCTTCAGATCCATCGCGTACCTCCGCCCCGACCATACACCGGCGGCGGGGCGCGCCCAGAGGGTTGCCAGCACGCCAACCCTCTCGTCGATCGGTCGGGCCCGAGGAGGACCTCGGGACCGATCTCGGTCAGAGCGACCTCGCGCCGAGCTCCGCTCGGACGCTAGAAGTCGAAGTCGCGCAGGTAGTGGTCGTTGTAGCCGTCGGGGTGCTTGACGAGGAAGTCCTGGTGGTACTCCTCGGCGCGGACGAACGTGGTCGCCGGCTCGATGCGCGTCACGATCGGGTGGTGCCACTTGCCGCTCTGGTCGACGCGGGCGCGCACCGCGAGCGCGATGCGCTGCTGGTCGGCCGTCGTCGTGAAGATCTCGGAGCGGTACTGGGTGCCGACGTCGTTGTTCTGGTGATCGAGCTGCGTCGGATCGTGGCCGCGGAAGTACCAGTGCAAGAGCAGGTCCTCGTACGAGAGCTTGCGTGGATCGAAGACGATGCGGACCGACTCGGCGTGGCCGGTGCGGCCGGTCTCGACGTCCTCGTACTTGACGTCGGTCGACGTGCCGCCGGCGTAGCCGACCTCGATCGAGACGATGCCGGGCGCGCCGCGCAGCACGTTCTCCATGCCCCAGAAGCAGCCGCCGGCGAGGATGGCGACCTCGCGCGGCGCCTGCGCGTCGGCGGAGGCCGGGGCGGCGGACGGCGCCGCGGCGGTGCCGGCGGGCTTCGCCGCGTTCGTGCGCGCCGCCGCTGGCCGGTGGGTGGCCTTGCGCGCGTCGGACCGCGCCGACTCGCAGCCGAGCGACAGCACGGTGACCACGGACAGGGCGGCGAGGGCGGTGCGGGCGAGCCGGTTCGTCATGCAGGATGTACGAGCGAACCGGCCGCCGGTTTCATCGGGCGCGCGCAGGCCGTCGAATCGGGCACTTGGCGCGCGATTGCCTCGACGGAAGCCGGGGCGCAGACTGGCGCCATGACGCGCGCGGCCGGCCTGATCGCGCTGGCGGCCGCCGGCGCGGCGGGCTGCCACCCGCGGTCGCGGCCCGTCGACGACGACCCGCCGCCGCCGGCGGTCCACGTGCAGCTCGAGCGCGTCGATCGCTGCAGCGTGCGGGTGCTGCCGGCGCCGCAGGCGCAGCGCGACGCGTTCCTCGCCTACGCGCACGACGCGCTGCACGACCTCACGGTCATGAGCCTCACGCCGACGCGCTACGGCGATCGCCTCGCGCGGCTCGTCGTCGCCGACGCCCCGTCGCCGCCCAACGCGCCGTCGCTGCCGGAGCAGGCGGTCGCGCTGGGGCGGGCGGCGCTGGTCCGCTACCGGCGCCTGTTCGGCCCGCTCGCCGACGCCGTCGGGACCGCCGACCTCCACGCCGCCCGCGACGGCGTCGGCGCGTGGAGCGTCGACGGCAGCGTCGCCGACGGCGACCGCCACGCGGCGATCCGCGTCGAGCTGAAGCCGTCGGGCGCGCTGCACTCGCTCGTCGTCAGGGACACCGAGCCGCGCCTGCCGGCCGGCGTGCCGTGCGCGGCGCCGGCGATCGCGCTCGACGATCCGCGCATCCGCGCCGCGGTGGTCGGCCAGCGCGTGACGTCCACCGACCTCGCCGGCCGGACCGCGCCGGTGACGTTCGCCGCCGGCGACGTCGGCGCGATCGCGACCGAGGTCCGCGAGACCGAGCCCGGGCTGTTCCGCCGCGTCATCACCGTCGACCTGCAGCGCGGCAGGTGGACGGCGCTGCTCGACGCCGACACCGCCGCGCTCGTCACGATCGTGCAGCGCTTCCAGACGTGAGGGCGGGCGGCGCGCCTTGACGCGGGTCGCGCGGGCGGCGACGGTCGTCGCATGCCGACGACGAACCTCGACCTCGCGACGCCCGACGGCCCCTGCCCGACGGAGGTCGTGACTCCCGACGGCGACGGGCCGTGGCCGGTCGTCCTCCTCTGCCACGACGCCGCCGGTGCGCGGCCGTCGATGACCGAGATCGCGACCCGCATCGCCGCCGACGGCCACCTGGTCGCCATCCCCGACCTGTTCCACCGCAGCGGCTCGCCGTCGGCGCTGCTGCCGAAGGACGTGCCGATCGACATCGCCGCGATCCGCGCGATCTTCGCCGACCCCGAGCGCCGCGCCCGCTTCCAGCGCGACTACTACCTGCCGGCGCTCGACTACGGCAACCTGCACCGCACGGTCGCCGCCGTCCTCGATCACCTGGCCGGCCGCGACGACGTCACCGGCAAGGTCGGGACCACCGGCTATTGCATGGGAGGCAATGCATCGTTCCGCATCGCCACCGTGCTCGGCGACCGCATCACGACGACCGCCTGCTTCCACCCGGGCGGGCTGGTCACCGATCAGCCCGACAGCCCGCACCTGCGCTGCGGCGAGATCCGCTCGCGCGTGCTGGTCGCCGGCGCCGCCAACGACGCCAACTTCTCCGACGCCGCGCGCGCCACGCTCGACGCCGCGCTCACGGCCGCCGGCGTCGAGCACACCGTCGAGGTCTACCCGGGCCGCCACGGCTTCGCCGTCCGCGATCACGACGTCTTCGACGAGGCCTGCGCCGAGCGCCACTTCCTCGCGCTCCACGACCTGTTCGCGGCCACGCTGCGATAGCGAGCGCCTGCGCGGGCGCTCGACGCGCTCGGGCGCCGGGCGACCGTTCCTCATCCCGCGCCGGGGCATGGCAAGCTCCCCTGATGAGCCTGTCCTGGCGCGAGGAGCTGGAGGTCCTGCTGCGGCCGGCGGCCGGCGGCGTCCACCTGGTGTCGACGGGCCGCGCCGCGCAGCTCGCGCTGCAGCAGCGGCTGTACGGCGTCGACCGCGAGGAGGCGGTGCTCGAGCGGTGGCGCGCCGCGATCGCGCGGGTCCCCGAGGCGCGCGGCTTCATCCTCGGCGTGCCGTCGGACGTCGGCGCCGGCTTCCGCCGCGGCGCCAACCTCGGCCCGCAGGTGATCCGCGAGACCTTGCTCGAGCTGGTGCCCGGCTGGGCCGCGCGCCTCGACGCCGCCGGCGTCGTCGACCTCGGCGACGTCTTCGTCGTGCCGCAGCTCCTCCACGACGACATGCTGGCGCCCGCGCAGCTCGCGGCGACCCGCGCGGCGCTCTACCCCGGCCACACCGACGCCGGGCTGCCGGTGTCGCCGCTGTCGATCGCGGAGCGCGCGCTCGACCTCGTGCTCGCGCAGAACCCGCGCATCAGGCCGTTCGTGATCGGCGGCGACCACTCGAACGCGTGGCCGGTGGTGTCGGCGCTGTCGCGCGCGCGCCACGACCGCTGGGCGATCGTGCAGCCCGACGCCCACACGGATCTGCTCGAGCACCGCCTCGGCGTGAAGTACTGCTTCGCGACGTGGTCGTTCCACGCCAACGAGCTGCTCGGCCGCGACGGGCGCCTGGTCCAGGTCGGCACCCGCGCGTCGGGCAAGGACCAGGCCTACTGGGAGCGCAGCCTCGGCGTGCGCCAGTTCTGGGCCGCGGAGTGCCGCGCCCACCCGACCGAGACGCTCGACGCGGTGATCGCGCACCTGCGGCACGTCGGCGCGGCCGCCGTCTACTTCTCCAACGACATCGACGGCACCGACGACTCGGTCGCCGACGCCACCGGCACGCCGGAGCCGGGCGGCCTCGAGCCCGACTGGGTGCTCGCGCTGATCGATCGCCTCGGCCGCGAGGTCGGCCTGCTCGGCGGCGACATCATGGAGGTCGCGCCGCCGCTGCGCGACGACCACCGCAAGACGACGCGGCTGGCGGCCCGCTACCTGCTGGCCACGATCGAGGCCGCGCTCGGCGCGCGCCTGTGAGCGCGGCGCGCGGTCAGGCGACCTCGAGCGCGCGCGGGACGCCGTTGAAGAACGTCTCGACGGCCGACTCCTTGAGGTAGTCGCCGAGGTCGGTGAACCACGGCGGCGGCGGCGGCGGCGGATCCGGGTCCTTCTGCGGCGTGTAGTGGACGAGGCCCATCTGGTAGCCGTCGGAGAACGACGCGTCGGTGCTGGCCACCACCGCGGCGACCGCGTCCTCGGGGCGATCGTCGGGATCGGTGCAGCGCCGCGGCGGGTCGCTGTCGCCGCGCTCGTAGTACCAGACGTAGTAGTCGTTCTTGAGGATGTAGTCGTCGGCGTTGGTCGGATCGAGATAGCGATAGTACGTGGACATGAGGGTCCTCTCGGGAGGGTGGTGACTGCGTGTACAATCCAGACGAGCGAGGGGACGCCGGTGCGACAGCGATCTGCGGCGTTCCTTCGATCCCGCCGGACGCGCGCATGATCACGACGAAGAAGGGCCGGTTCGCACGCCTCGCCGCGCGGCTCGCGCCGGCGATCCTCCTGGCCGCCACCTCGGGCGGGACGCAGGCCGCGCCGCGGGGGTCGCCGTGCCGGCAGGCGATGGCGCGCGGCGGCGCCGCGGCCGTCGACGTCTGCCGCGACGCGTACCGGCGGTCGGGGCGCGACGACGACGGGATCCTGCTCGCGCACGCGTACCTGCTCGCCGGCGACAGCGAGCAGGTGCTGGCGGTGACCCGCGGCATGGTCGACCGCGAGCGCGCGAGCGATGCGCGCCGCGAGCGCTGCCGGGCGCTCCTCGACGACGACCAGGCGACGGCGGGGCTGCTCGAGGGGATCGCGGCGTACGCGATCGACACCGCGGCCGGCGACCGCCGGCGGATGGGCCAGGACGCGCTGTGCGTCTCGCAGGCGGCGCGCCACGCCGGCCAGCCCGGCGAAGCGCTGGCGGCGGCCGACGCGGCGATCGCGCTCGCGCACGGCGCCGGCGACCAGGCGACCGAGCTGCCGGCCGACATCGCCGCCGTCGACGCGCTCCGCCGGATGGGCGCGACCGGCGAGGCGAGCGGCGCGATGAGGGCCGCGGTCGGCCTCGCGCGGACGCCGTGCGAGCAGGTGTGGGCGCACCTGAAGCTCGGCATGCTGCTGCAGGAGAGCGACGACGAGACGACCGCCGGGGACGAGCTCGACCAGGCCGACGAGGCGAACCACGCGTGCGACGACGGGCGCGCGCGGGCGGCGATCCAGCTCAACCGTGCGGCGCTGCTGACCCGGGCGGCGCCGGCGAAGGCGAGCGCGCTGCTCGACGACGTCGCCCGCGACGGCGGCGACGGCCCGGAGCTGCTGCTCCTGCGCGCGCTGATCGAGGGCAACCTCGGCCACGACCTGCGGGCGGCGCAGCTCCTCGACCGGGCGGCGCACCTGCCGCAGCCGGACGCCGACTGGCTGTGGATGATCGAGGACGCGCAGGCCGACCTCGACGCGGCGGCCGGCGACGTCGTCGGGGCCGAGGAGCACTACCGCCGATCGATCGCGCGGGTCGGCGAGCTGCGGCTGGCCGCCGAGGATCGGTCCGCGCTGGTGCTCGCCAGCCACCGCCTGCCGTACGAGGGGCTCATGATCCTGCTGGCGGAGCAGGACCGGTGGCGCGAGCTGCTCGCGCTCGTGCTCGACCTCGACGCGAGCGACATGCTGGAGGCGGCCGGGGCGCCGGCGGCGGCGCGCGAGGCGACGGCTCCCGCCGACGCCGCCGCCGTCTCCGTCGACGACGTCATCGGCGCGTGGCGAGGCCGCGACCTCGTGATCGTGCTGGCGCCCGGCGCGCGGCTGATCGGCAGCGAGCCGGAGCCGGTCCTGCGGCTCCGCCTCGTCGACGGGGCGCTGACCGGCGAGCGGCTCGGCCCCGCGTCGCCGGTGCGGGCCGCCGCGCGCACGCTGTTCGGACATCCCGACGCCGCGGCCGAGGGGCGCGCGCTCGGTCGCGTCTTCGTGCCCGACGACGGCCGCACCGGCACGCTCGACGTGCTCGCGATCGGCGCGCTCGGCCGGGTGCCGCTGGCGGCGCTGCGCGACGCGACGGGCACGACGGTGGTCGCGCGGCGGCCGCTCGATCACATGCTGTCGATCCGCCCGCGTGCCGCGGCGCCGCCGGCGTCGGGCCCGCCGCTCGTCATCGCCGATCCGACCGGCGAGCTGCCGGATGCCCGCATCGAGGGCTGGCTCGTCGCCGCGATGCTCGGCGCGCCGCGCGCCGTGGCCGGGGCCGGCGGCGCGCCGGCGGTCCGCGCCCGCCTCGGCGACGCGCGCCACGCGACGGTGCTCCACATCGCCGGCCACGTCGTGCAGCGCGGCCGCTGGCGCGTGCTGCCGCTCGCCGACGGCGAGGTCGGCCCCGACGACGTCATCGCGCTCGGCCTCGCGCCGCGGCTGGCGGTGCTGGCGAGCTGTGCGTCGGCGCTCGCCCGCGACGAGGACGGCTGGGGCTCGATCCCGGCCGCGATGATCACCTCCGGCGCCGACACGGTGATCGCCACCGACCGGACCCTCGACGACGACGTCGCGCTGCGGCTGGTGATGCGGCTCTATGCGCGGCCGGGCTGGACCGACGATCCGACGCGGGCGCTCGCGGCGCT
>DASZXE010000129.1:0-31229 GCA_035546475.1 Kofleriaceae bacterium | reverse complement strand
GAAGCCGCAGGCCGCGGCCAACAACCGCAAGCCGGGCGCCGTCCGCACCGGCGGCTGGGGCTTCGCGCCGGGCAACGACACGATGCCCGACTGCGACGACACCGGCGTCGTCCTCGCGGCGCTCGCCATGCTCGACGGCCGCGACGGCCGCGACGGCCCCGACAGCCGCGACGACGTCTCGGCGGCGATCGCGCGCGGCGCCTCGTGGCTGCTCGACATGCAGAACCCCGACGGCGGCTGGTCCGCCTACGTCTGGGGCCTCGCCGGCAAGCGGCCGGGGCCGGCGATGACGCGCCCGCTGCGCTTCGACCGGCGCGCGCCGCTCGAGGCGCTCGCGAACCTCGTCGGCCCGCACCCGCTGCTCGGCGATCCGTCGACGGAGGACGTCACCGGCCGCGTGCTCCACGGCCTCGGCGCCGCCGGCCTCCGCGCCGACCACCCCGCCGTCCGGCGCGCGCTCGTCTTCCTCGAGCGGCAGCAGTGCCCGAACGGCGCCTTCTGGGGCCGCTGGCTGCTCAACTACCTCGCCGGGACGTCGTCGGTGCTGCTCGGGCTCGCGTCGGTGCGCGCCGACCTCGACGCGCCGTGGGTGCTTGCCGCGCGCGCCTGGCTCCTCTCGCGGCAGAACGCCGACGGCTCGTGGGGCGAGGGGCCGGCATCGTACGCCGACCCGTCGCAGGCCGGCCTCGGTCCCGGCAGCGCGCCGCTCACCGGCCTCGTCGTCACCGCGCTGCTCGCGATCGGCCTGGGCGCCACCCGCGCGGTCGACGACGGCGTCCGCTACCTCCTGTCGCGCCAGCGCGCCGACGGCACCTGGCCCGACGACGACTTCCTCGCGCCGGTCTTCCCGCCGCTCACCTTCTACGCCCACACCGAGGCGGCGCGCTACTTCCCGCTCGAGGCCCTCGGCCGCCGCCTCGCCACCCTCGCCCCCCGGTCGACGACCGCGCCGCGCCGTGCCGCGTCATCGTCGCTAGGGCCGGGCAACCCGACGGGTCACGGACAATCGATCTCGTAGTCGTTCGCACCGTCCTTCGCTGGCGCGACCTCCTCGACCTGATACTGTCCGCCGCCGCAATCGACGACGAGCATGTACGAGTACTCGAACACCGAGACGTTCTTTGCGTTGGTGGTGCCCTTCCGCCACGGACGCAAATCCTCGTCATTCAGCATCTGCTCGTGTCCGCCTCGATCCCAGTCGTAGAGCGGCACGAGGTAGACAGGGCGGCCCGCGGGCACCGAGGCGAGCGTGGCCTGTACCCGTCCGCCGAACTTCGGGCACCCCGCGAGCGACGTCGCCAGCCCGCCGAGCACGAGGACGCTCACGATCGCCCTACGCATGCTGCACCCGGATCCGCAGCGCCATCTGGATCTGGCGCACGAAACGAGTCGCCGAGAAGTCGTCTTCCCAGCCCTCGCCGGGGCTGGGATCGAACAGCCGTACGTCGTGAAAGGCAGCATCGCCGTTTGGGAGGATAGAGTAGGTCGCGCCACCGAAGACGTAGACATGATCCTCCACGCCCACAAGCGGCGGCCACTGGTAGCTCGTGTCGGCGATTAGGGTCGCACCGCTGACGCCGAACACCGTGGCCGAGACGGCGGCCGGTCGCAGTCCCCAGTCGACGTGCAGCCCGTTCAGCGCCTTCTGGATGTCACATGGAGACGCACGCTGATCGATAGCATCGCCCTTGATCTGCGCCGCAAGATCCTCCTGATCCGCCGGCACACCTTGATAGCCGAGTACCATGCAAACGCCCGCCGCCCAGCACCAGTCCTCACGGTCCTGTTCTGCCTCCAACGTCGCAGGAAACTCGATACGCATGCGGTAGAGGTTTGGCCCCATCTGCAAGGTATTCGGCGCAGGAGCGTGGAAGCTAGCGGTGAGCTCGATGCCGGGGAACGCATCTGCGGAGATCAAACGCGGTGCCGTCGAGTACTGGCAGGGGCATCCCGCGCCGAACAGTACGGCCCCGGCCCCCATCCCACGCAACAACGTGCGCCGCGATGCGTGCATAGCCTTGCTGGTGCCCATTTCGTCCTCCTTCACTGCACTCACCTCACGATCGCGCAAGCCGTCCGAGCTCGGCGCGCGCCGGTGCCGATAGCCTCACGCCGCTAACGCCGATCAAGATCGCGCCAGCCTGCACTGCAAGCTCGTACAGTGCTAGATGGACCGCGAGCGTGATTATCATCATCGTGGCACCTTGGCCCTGGATCACATCTTCCAAGTAGTTGGCCCGGTAGCGCATCAACGCGTGGAGTCGTCCGCCGGCCTCCGCGACCACATCGGCGAGCTGACCGCGATCCCACAGCGGGAACAGGACCGTCGTGCCGTCGTGGCTGAGCTGGCAGTGTTGCTTCAGTGCGATGTAGCCGACGAGACCGGCGAGACCGGCTGCCGCCACGACCGAGGACCATCTCATCAAGGCGGTAACTGGCATTGCCTCGATCGGTGCGTGGTAGCGGCGAAGGAGCAGCATGGAGGGCAGGCCGAGAATGACGGTGACCGTCCCGAACAGGTGAGCGCGACCTTGCAGCGCGCCACCGCCCCAGATGAACACGGCGACGCCTGCCACGACCCCGGCGGCGGCGACCAGGAGTTCGAAAGCCGAAGCCGCAACAGCGGCGCCTGCCGGTGGCCGGGAGCCAGGCCTCGTCGGTTGCGGTGCAACTGGTGGTTTGGTTGCGAAGGGGAGGATGACCGTGTCACCCCGCAGCAAGGGCACCGGCATCTCACCGCGTTGATCGAGCTCGAACGTACCGAAATCGGGAGTCTGCTCCGAACGAGGATAGGAGATCACTCGATTGCGCACGTAGACACCAAGCTCCGAGCCCGTCACTGTGCCCCGATCGCTCGCCCCCATCCCACCAGTGAGCGCCTCGATTAGGCAGCCGGTGAACAGCGAATGCCCGGCGACCGGCCCGTCATCGCGTGCCCGCTGATCGTCAAGCGCAGACGTGATAATGCGACGGCTCCGACGGGTAGCGAGGACGTGCAGCCGGGTGTCCGAGGGCGGCAGGACGTCCCGCCACTTGATCGCGGGATCCAAGGCGATGCCAAGATAACAGGCATCGAGCACAACAAGGATGTGAAGGGCCGGCAACCGTGCGATGCTGCGCAGCCAGCCCTCGAGGTCGACCCAGCTCGCAACGCGATCCGGCGTATCGTCGCCATCGACCGGGATGATGTAGCCAGTCTTGATGACATCGTCGCCGACCCGCTGCTCTCGTGTCCCACCATGGCCGGCGTAGAAGATGATCAGGCTGTCCGACCCACCAAGGCTATTCAACTCGTCGGTGACGAGCGCCTGTAGCCGGTCGGCGGTGGCAGCGTCGTCATAGAGCTCTGCGATCGGCTGGAAACCGAGCTTCACGAAGAGCTCGCACGCGCCGCGCGCGTCTCGCACCGCGTTGGTCAGCGGCCGACACCGATGATATTGGTCTATCCCGATGACAGCGACGAAGCGGCGACCGCCGACGGCCGCCGGCGTGGAGGAAGGGTCCCGACCAGGGATGTCGAGCCTCATCGACCGAGCCATTTGGTCGGGGCCCTTCGGCCGACAGCTTCTAGGCTCTCGTTCCGTGACTCGGCGACCATGCATACCTCAGGGCAAGGCATCTCGATGATTGTTGGACGCTCGTGCCAGCGTAGATCATACACCGGTCTGTTGCAGGCTCCAGTCCGTGCCACCGGCGTGAACCGGACGTTGGTCTCCCCATGCGCGTACCTCGCGGAGCGATCGCCCACATCGCGATCCTGGCGGACGTGATCACCAGTCGGGGCCGGACATCCCGAAGGTCGAGGCGACGAGGCCGCCGAAGCCGAGCACGCCGAACTGCTCGCCGTCCCAGTCCTCCCAGCGGACACCGAGCCAGAACGAGCCGCGGCCGTCGCCGGAGCCGGCGGCGAGCCGGACCTCGGCGCCCCGCGCGTTGGACGACAGCGGCCCATCGCCGACCGGGCCATCGTCGTCGTCGGAGCGCAGGCGCCACCCGACCCAGGCGCCGGCGTCGACGAACACGCGGCCGAGCCCGACGAGCGCGCTCGCGCGGACTGGCAGGGTCGTGCGGCCGCGCGGCAGTCCGCCGGCGTAGGCACCGCCCGACACACCCAGCATCAGGTGCGGCACGGCCAGCGCGACGCCGAGATCGACGCCATTGATCCAGTAGGCGCCGGCGCCGTGCTCGCCGCCGATCTCCGTCATGACGCCGCCGAGCACGCGCACCGGCTGGCCGTGCCGGCCGAGGCCCATGCGCGCCCACGACGTGAGCGCGCCGCCGCCGGGACGCCCGGTGTCGTCGGCGCGCGACGCGATCACCGCACCGCCGCCGATCGTGCCCACCGTGTCGGCGTCCTTGAGGTTGCGGGTGAGGCCGAGCCCGAGGATGCAGCCCCCGAGCGGCACGAGCGCGATCACGACGGGCGCGCAGCGCCAGCTTGTCCCCACGACGCCGAGCGTATCATGCGCACACCCGCGGTCGTCGCGTGCGACGCGCGGCCGCACCGACCGCGGCCGGGCCGCGGCGCGGCCGGGCGGGTGGTAGCGTGCGCCGGTCATGGAGCCATCCGTCGACGCCGCGCCGGCCACGCCGTTCGCCCTGATGGGCGGCGCCGAGAAGGTGCTGGCGGTCGTCGAGCGCTTCTACGACGCGATGAGCGCGCACGAGCCGGACCTGGCGCGCCTGCACGCGTGTGACCCCGACGGCCGGGTCGCCCGCCGGCCGCGCGATCGCTTCGGCCTGTTCTTCATCGGCTGGCTGGGCGGGCCGCAGGAGTACGTCGCTCGCCACGGCCACCCCGCGCTGCGCATGCGCCACGGCCGCGTCGCTGTCGACACCCGCATGCGCGACGCCTGGCTGCGCTGCATGACCATCGCGCTCGACGCCGAGGAGATCCGCGGCCCCGTGCGCGCCTTCCTCGACGAGCGCCTCGCGCAGGTCGCGGAGTTCCTCCGCAACACGCCCGGCTGACGCCCCGCGCGGCTTCGACCGCCGCGCCGCCGCCCGCGCGGTCAGCGCTTCTTGCCGCCGAGGAACGGGATGGCGGCCGACGGCTCCATCCACGCCACGAGCCCCCGCTCGTCCAGCTCGCCCACCGACGCCGGCTCGACGCCGCGCGCCGCCCTGCCCATCCCGATCAGGTCTCGATCGACGTCGACGTGATGCCGACGATGCCGCCGCACGGCGACACGCCGACCACGTAGTCGTGCACCTGGATGAGGCCGACCTGCCACACGACGATGTGGGTCAGGTTCCGCTGCAGGAGCTGCTTCAGCGCCGACACCTGCGCCGGGTCGTTGTTGCTGTTCAGGCGGTCGACCATCCAGTCGAGCGTCGCCGGCACCATCGACGTGTTCGCCGGCAGGCCGAGCACGTTCAGGAACGCCGCCGCGCTGCCGGCGTCGGCGCCGCGCCCGGGGAACGACGCGTGCTCGAGCGGATAGTCGCTCTCGCTGGTCAGCCACATCCCGGCGATCGCGGTGTCGAGCTGCGCGACCAGCGCGTCGTCGTTGCCGCTGCACTGCGGCGCCGGCGCGGCGACCGCCGTCTTGATCTTCGTCATCATCGCGGTGCCGACGTAGTAGAGCTTCGACAGCGCGCTCATCGTCACGATCGGCCGCGCGGCGACGATGCTGTTGATCGCGCGCGAGTCGAGGCCGACGCTGCTCTTGAGCGAGTCGGCGGTCGCGCCGTTGACCAGCACGATCGCGGCCCGCGCCTCGGCGACGCTGAACGGCACGCCGTCGAACGTGCCGAACACCTCGTCGTCGTGCACCCAGCCGCCGGCCACCGCGTACGACACGAGCGCCGACATCGCGGTCGGACCGACGTACGGCACCGCGTCGACCTCGGCCGCCGAGTCGAAGCTGTCGTCGTCGGCGGTGCCGCGAACGCCGTCCTTGCCGTCGCGGTGGGCGATGAGCCCCTTGGCGGCCCGGCTGTCGAGCGGCACCTGCTCGTCGAGCACGGTGACGGTCGTCGACGCGTCGTCGAGGAAGCGGACCAGGGCCAGCTCGTCCGGCGTCCCGGCCACCTCCTCGACGGTGGTGCCGACGTCGTCGACGCAGGCGGTGGCGGTCAGGGCGGCGATCGCGACGAACAGGACCACGGTGCGCGTCATGCCGGGGTCCCTTTACAACCTCCATGCCACGCCAACTACCTGACTTCACATGCCCCGATCGCGCCGCGATTGTCGCCGCCAGCGACACCGCTGGCCACTCCAGCCGCCACCCGGGGGCCACCAGCCACCGGCTCGAGGACGCCGAGGTCCTCGACCACGAGGCGATCTGTGTGCCGCGCTACGCCTTGTCGAGGCGCGCGAGCGATCGACGCGCCATCTCCACGTGTCGGTGGCCGCGGCCCAACTGCGCCTCGAGCGCCGCCAGGGCCGCCGCGATGAGGACGCGGGCTTGCTCGAGGTCACCGAGCTGGCCGTGCACGGTGCCAAGGTTGTGGCGCTCGAGCCACGCGGATGGACACTCGCCCCACAGCGCCAGCTTTGCGTCGATGAGCGACTGCTGGACTGCGAGCGCGCGCCGGTCGCCCACCGCGAGCAGCATCTCGAGCACGAGCTCCACGACCACGTAGCCGTGGACGGTCTCGGCGAGGAGCTGGGGGTCGCGCGCCAGCTCGGCGTGGAGTGCGAGCCCCGCGTCGAGGGCCGCCGCCGGATCGCGCGCGCGCAAGAGCCGCAGCGCCATCACCTGCTGCAGGCGCCGATCGTCGTCGGTGCGTGCCAGCGCGCGCGCCACCGCGAGCGCGCGCTCGGCGTCGCCGTGAGCACCGCGCTTCGCGGCTGCCTCCGCGCCGGACATCCACGGACCGGCCAGGTCGGGGTCATTCTCGTCGGGGAGAGTGGCCGCGATGCGCTCGTAGCGCGCCGCGGCCGCGTGATCGCCGACGAACCGCGCGCAATGCCCCGCGACCTCGCACGCCCACGCGCTGGCGGGCGCCACCTCGGCGGCCACGCGCGCGGCGAACCACGCCGAGCGAAAGTTGCCGCGCTGGCAAAGCTGATCGATCACCACCCGCAGCTCGTCGAGCGGCGCCTCGTCACCGGCGAGCTGGCCGACCAGCCGCTCGAAGGTGCGCCGGTACGCGGCGCCGCGCACGTCACCGGCGAAGGCCTCCGCCAGCGTGCCATAGCAACGGGCGAGCTCGGCGTCCGACTCGTCGGCCCATGCGGACACCTGTTCCAGCTCCTCGAGCGCGAGCTTCTGCTGCTCCACCATCGCCATCATCTTCCGGGCTCGCCCGCCGCCGCGCAACTCCGTGCGACCGGACGCGGGGCGGCCATCCGGCGCGCGGCTCGCGGCGCGCGGGGGGCATCTCGCGGTGGGCGGCGACGCGGCTACCGTGGCACCTCGCGGCCGATCGGGATGTCGAGCTCGTCCCAGGCGGGCGTGTGGTTGCTCTCGCCCGCGGGCTGGTTCCAGAGATAGACGGCCGGGTAGGTCGTCATCGCGCTGCCCGCGACGGTGACGGCGGCGACGTAGAGCTGGGGCAGGCCATTCGGCTCGCGCCGCGACGAGAACGTCAGCCAGTAGTAGCGGACCCCGCCGGCGTCGGCGACGCGAGGCGACCACTTGGGCCAGCTATTGGCGATGCCCGGGCTCTGGCGGCCCCCGCAGGCGGGAGGCTGGTTGGCCTCGAGCCGGACCGCCGCGCCACCCGCGGACGGCACGACGAAGACCTCGCTCTCGGGGTTGTCGTACGAGCTCTGCGCGGCCGGCACCCGCGTGAACGCGAGCAGCGCGTCGTCGGCGGAGAACGACGGATAGTGCTCGCTGAACGACGGCGAGCTCGCGCCCGCCACCGGCGCGGCCGCCCCGCCCTGTCGATCGCCGTACGGGATGACGTAGAGGTCGCCGTTGCCGCGATCGAGGTTGACGCCGCTCGAGACGAAGACCGACGAGGTGTAGGCCAGCCGCGTGCCGTCATGGCTGATCGCCGGCGCGGCCGCCTGGTTGGCGTCGCCGGTGCGCGCGAAGACGCCCCAGCCGGTCCCCTGCGCCTCGCTCGTCGCCTCGAGGTCGGTCCAGATGAGCTCGGTGCGGCCGCCGAGCTCGTAGGTCGTGATGGCGACGTGATCCCCTGCCTGCCAGTGCGCCGCCGAGAAGACCGGCTGTTGCTGGTAGCCGCGGCCCAGGAGGGTGGCGGCCGACGGGCTCAGGAACGACGGGCGGGCGACCGTGCCGTCGACGCTGCGGATGTCGGCGTGCGCCGGGCGCCCGTCGACCACCGCGGGATTGGCGGAGAACGCGACGAACGTGCCGTCCGGCGTGGAGCTGTGGCAGCCGATGCAGCCGACGCCGGCCTGGGCGGGCGTGAGCACGTCGTGGACGGTCTCCTCGCCGATCCTGAAGCCCTTCAGCGCTCCGGCACCGCCGGCGCCGCCGGTCCCGGTCGTCCAGTAGGCGACGGTGCCGCTGGCGTCGCCCGGGGCGAGCCGGATCGCGCCGGCGGAGGCGAGCGACGGTGGCCCCGAGAGCTGGCCGCCCTCGAGGTCGGCGCCGCGGATCGTGATCGTGACGGGCTCGTCGACCGAGTGCTGATTGACCGCGTCCCACAGGTCCGCCGGGATGGTCCAGGTCGTCGCCGGTGTGTAGACGAGCAGGTCATTGCGCTGACTGGCAGCGTGAATGCGGATCTCGAACAGGTTCTGCGCACTGCCCGCGACGTAACGGACGCGGAGTCGCAGCCAGTCGCGCGGGAGCAGGGCGCCCGGCTCGGGCTCGACCATGCACGGTCCGGCCGTCGCCCCGTCGGGCGCGCCGAACAGGTCGGGCGCGTTGGCCGGCGCGCCCGGCTCGATGATCGGGCTGGCGGGGAAGTCGGTGTAGCCCACGGGCGCATCGATCGCGCGAGGGGCATCGACGGGCGGCGCCGCCCCATCGTCGTCGGCGCCGGACGCCACCGGCGGACCGCACGCGGCCAGGGAGACGAGCAACGGCAGCAACATTCCCCGACGCCAGCTACGTGAGCCCATGGGCGCCTCCAGCCGCAGGAAGCGGCGAGGCCCGAGCGTACCCCGCGAGGGCCGCGCCGGACAGCGACGATGCCGCGGCGCGATCGGGCCGGCCGGGCGGCCCGGGCGGCGTTGGGCGGGCCGGGCGGCGCTCAGGTGCCGGCGACGATGCCGAGCCGCTCGAGCCGCTGGTGGAGGGTCGCCAGCGGCAGGTCGAGCGCCCGGGCGCACTCGTCGACGCGGCCGTGCCTGGACTCCAGCACCCGCATCAGGTAGCGCCGCTCGTTCTCCTCGAGCGAGACCAGCTCGAGCGGCTCGACCGTGCCGCGCGCCAGCCGCCGGTCGTCGGCCGCCCGCGGCTCGTCGGGCGTGAGCCGCAGGTCGCGCGCGGTGAGCGTCGGCCGGTCGCAGAGGAGCGCCGCTCGCTCGAGCACGTTGCGCAGCTCGCGCAGGTTGCCCGGCCAGGGATAGGCCTCGAGCGCGGCGATCGCATCGGCCGCCAGCGCGGGCGCCGCGGCGCGCGCCTCGAGGATGGCGCGGGCGAGCGCGGCGAGGTCCTCGGGCCGCTCGCGCAAGGCGGGCACCCGCAGGACCGGGGCACCGATCCGGACCTGGAGGTCGCGTTCGAACCGGCCGGCGGGTGCGGCCGCGTGGCGATCGACGCGCGTGGCGGCGATCAGCCGGACGTCGACCGCGCGGCGGCGCGCCCGGCCGCCGGCGAGCGCATCGAGCAGCCGCGCCTGGACGGCCGGCTCGAGGTCGCCGAGGTCGTCGACGAAGAGGCTGCCGCGGTGGGCCAGCTCGAGGAGCGCGGGCTCCGCCGCGCCATCGTCACCGAACAGCTCGCGCTCCAGCCGCGAGGCGGAGCGCCCCGCGCAGTCGACCTCGACCAGCGCCTCCCGCCGGCGCGGCCCGTGCGCGTGCAGCCACGCCGCCAGCACGCCCTTGCCGCTGCCCGCCTCGCCCGCGAGGAGCACCGGCAGGTCGGCGGCGGCGATCCGCCGGGCGTCCTCGGCGAGCTGGCGCACCTGCGGGCTCGAGCCGACGAACGGATCGAGCGCGTGCTGGCGGGCGCGCGCGCGATCGGCGCCCTCGCGTCGCCGGCTGCGGCGGCCGTCGGCGGTCCGCTGGACCAGCGCGAGCAACGCCGGCAGCTCGAGCGGCTTGGTGAGGAACTGCTCGGCGCCGGCGTGGATCGCGCGCACCGCCAGCTCGATCGAGCTGTGGCCGGTGAGCAGGATGACCGGCAGCTCGTACCCACCGTCGCGAACGCCGGTGAGCAGATCGAGCGCGGTGCCATCGGGCAGCAGGTAGTCGGCGATCGCGAGGTCGAACGGCTGCCGCTCGAGCGCGCGCAACGCGGCGGCCACGGTCGCCACCGGCTCGGTGACGCAGCCGCGATCGGCGAGGAAGATCGACACCGACAGCCGCACCGCCTCGTTGTCGTCGAGCACCAGCACCCTGATGGGGTTCACCGACTCCCTGCCCTCTTCGTGATCGTCCATCGCGCCTCCGCCCTCCCGCTGCAAGCGTGTGGCCACCGTGGCCGAGTGCCACGCGAACCGTACCGCACCGTCGAGCCGGCGCGCACCGGAGGCGTTCCGCCGGCCCTTCCTCGCTCGGGCTCGTTCTGGATTGTCAGAGCGAACGACTCTCGATTCTCGGAATCGGGAACCGCGCGGTCGCGCATCTACGCAGACCCCTTCACCCCTGCAGGTGGTGCAGATGTTGCGAGAGCTCGCCTCGAGTCGCCTTCCGAATGTACGGCGACTCACCAATTCAGCCGGGGGGAATCTCATGACGAGGCATCGTTACGTCTACATCTCCATCCTCGCGGTCGGCGCGCTGAGCGCCGCTGCCTGCTCGGAGGACGTGCCAGGACCGCAGCTCGGCGCGAGCGCGGAGGACCTGACCGCCACGCACATCATCCAGCGCGGCACCTTCGGAGCGGTCAGCGACACCACGATCGCGGCCGCCGACATGAAGAAGAACTTCGGCAGCGAGAAGCAACTCCGGGTGAGCGCGATGAACGAGGCGCTGCTCCAGTTCGACCTGTCGTCGATCCCGAGCAACGCGGTGATCAACAGCGCCGACCTGACCGTGTCCATCAACGGCGGCGAGGCCGAGCGCGACGACGACTGCCGCGACGGCGATCACGAGGGGTTCCCGATCGCGCCGCTCAAGGCCCACCGCATCACGGCGGCGTGGACCGAGAGCGGGGTCACCTACAAGAGCTTCGACCAGGCCTTCGACTCGACGACGATCGGCGTCACTGTCCTCACCAACCGCCACTCGTACAAGACGCTCGATCTGCGGACGACCGTGCAGAAGTGGGTCAATGGCACCTGGCCCAACTACGGCATTGCCTTCACCAGCGCCGGCCGCGCCCACACGCTGCTCGACTCGAGCGAGTCGACGGCGATCGGCCCGCGGCCCGCTCTCAAGATCACCTACACCACGCCCGACGACCACTGCAGTCCGGATCACTGCCAGAACGGTGGCACGTGCAGCAACCATCCGAACGACTACACCTGTAGCTGTCCGGCCGGCTACGCGGGCCACGACTGTCAGATCGACATCAACGAGTGCGCGGCGCATCCGTGTCAGCACGGCGGCGAGTGCACCGATCAGGTCGACGGCTACACCTGCACCTGCGACGAGGGCTGGACCGGCACCAACTGCGAGAGCCAGGTCGACGACTGCGCCGCCGACCCCTGCCAGAACGGCGGCGTGTGCACCGAGGTCGAGCAGCAGGCGTGCGGCCGTCACGGCGCGCGCCACCGCGGCCACGGCTACGGCTACCACCAGCACCACGGTGACCACGACGACCATGGCCACGGCGACGACGACGACGACGCGGGCTACACCTGCGCCTGCCCGCCCGGCTTCAGCGGCGTGAACTGCGAGGTCAACGCCAACGACTGCGCCAGCAACCCGTGCCAGAACGGCGGCACGTGCACCGACGGCGCCAACAGCTACACCTGCAGTTGCCCGGCCGGCTTCACCGGCGCCAACTGCCAGACCAACATCGACGACTGCGCCGCCAACCCCTGCGAGAACGGCGGCACCTGCCAGGACGGCGTCGACAGCTACACGTGCGCCTGCGCGCCCGGCTTCACCGGCACCAACTGCGACACGAACATCGACGACTGCGCGGTGAACGCCTGCGTCCACGGCGCCTGCCAGGACGCGGTCGATGGCTACACCTGCGCGTGCGAGCCCGGCTACAGCGGCGACTTCTGCAACGTCGACATCAACGAGTGCGCGACCCACCCGTGCGGCGACCACGGCATGTGCGCCGACCTGGTCGACGCCTACACGTGCACCTGTGACGGCGGCTACCTGGGCAGCCAGTGCGACATCGTCGACAAGTGCTTCACCAACAACGGCGGCTGCGGCGACGGCTACACGTGCAGCGGCGGCGCGCAGCCGATCGTGATCTGCACCGACGTGGACGAGTGCGCGGCCAACGACGGCGCCGGCCCCTGCCAGAACGGCGGCCAGTGCGCCAACAGCGACGGCAGCTACACCTGTACCTGCCCCGCCGGCTACACCGGCGCCAACTGCGACGTCGACATCGACGACTGCGCGGCCAACCCGTGCCAGAACGGCGGCGCGTGCACCGACGGCGTCGCCAGCTTCACGTGCGCCTGCGCGCCCGGCTTCACCGGCGCCACCTGCGAGACCCCGCTCCAGATCTGCGGCGACGGCATCGTGCAGGCGGGCGAGCAGTGCGACGACGGCAACACCGTCAGCGGCGACGGCTGCTCGGCGAGCTGCACGACCGAGGCCTTGACGGGCTGCGCCGCCCTCGGCGGGCGGTCCCGCAACGGTCACTGCTACGTGTACCAGTCGGGGCCCAAGACCGCTGACCAGGCCGAGGCCGCGTGTGCAGCGGCGCCCTTCAACGGCCACCTCGCGTCGATCGCCGACGACGACGAGAACACCTTCGTGGGTCAGGTCATCGACCCGACCGGCGTTGGCCGGATCACGGCGTGGGTTGGCGGCAGGAACGAGACCGGCTTCACCCCTGCGGCTTCCACCGGCACCTGGACCGATGGCAGCCCGTGGACCTATTCGGGGTGGCGGACCAACACGTTCGAGCCTGACGACTCCGGTGTCGTGGAGCCGGAGTGCATCCAGCTCTGGCCGAACAACGCCGCGAACGCCAACGACGGGGAATGCCGCCTCAACGACTGCCGCGGCTGGAACGACGTGCCCTGCCGAGTGGCGGACCCTGGCCTCGGTTACGTCTGCGAGTTCGGCCCGCCGCCGCCCCCGGCGTGCCCGGCCGGCTGGTCGGCGCACGGTGGCCACTGCTATCAGGTGGAGCCGGCGCCGACCGGCCCGAATCTGTGGGCGGCCGGCGAGGCGCAGTGCCAGGCGCTGGCCACCGGCGCCCACCTGGTGAGCATCCACAGCCAGGACGAGAATGACTACCTTCGGGCGCTCCTGCCGCTGGAGCAGACGCCGGGCTTCATGATCGGCTTCACCCAGGGAGCGACCACCGCGGGCTACGACCCGTTCTCCAACACCAGCGCGGCCTACTCGTGGTCTGACAGCTCGCCGGTCGACTACCTGGGCTGGAACGCCGGGGAGCCGAACAACAGCGGCACCGGGCGCGGGTTCGAGGACTGCGCCAGGGTCGTGGAGAATGGCGGCTGGAACGATGTGCCGTGCACGGACGGCGGCCAGTACATCTGCGAGCTCACCCCCTGAGCGCCGCGGGCGCCGCGGGCGGCGGGGGCAGGAGGACGACGAGGCGGGCGCCACCGTCGGGACGTTGGCCCGCCTCCACCGTGCCGCCATCCGTCGAGGCGGCGACGGTGACCGAGGACGGCTCGGACCACGGCGGCGTCCTCTGCTGCGCGGACTGACCACGATCGACCCGCCGCCGGCATGACCGCGGCGGCGGGGAGGCGGGCGCGGCCGTCTTGGGGCCGCGTGACCGTTGGGCCGGCCGCCACCTCGTCGCGGTCGGCTCGGGGAAGCAGGTCGCCGCGTTCCAGTCGTCCAGGGCGGACGCCCGCGGGCCTTCATTCTCCGGGCTCGCCCGCCGGCGCGCACTCCGTGCGACCGGACGCGGGGCGGCTATCCGGCGTGCGGCGCGCGGCCGGCCGCGAGCATCTCGCGGTGGTGGTACACGGCCGACTCGGCCGGCCTCGCGTGCGCGGTCGCGACCATCGCCTGCGCGATCTGGTCGACAGTGATCGACTTGAGCTTCGACGGCGTCAGGAAGCCGAACACCGGCAGCACCTTCTCGAGCACGCGCGGCGTGTGCTGCGAGCCGAGGATCGTCGCCGGGCGGAAGATGCTGACCACCGCGAGACCGCTCGCCTTCACCGCCTCCTCGGCCTCGCCCTTGACGCGCGCGTAGCGCGGCATGCCGGCGGCGCCCGAGCCGCTCGCCCGCGCGCCCGGGTTGGCGCCGACCGCCGACATGAACGCCAGGTGGCTGACGCGGCCCGAGGCCTTCAGGCCACGCGCGAACGCCGCGTTCAGCTCGACGTCGACGGCCCGGTGCTGTTCGATCGTCAGCTTGCCGGTGCCGGCGCCGACGCCGAGCGTGCTGAACCCGACCGCGTCCCCGGCGAGCGCGGCGACCGCCGCGGTGGTGGCGGCGGCGAGCGCGGCCGGCTCCATCGCCGGGACGATGATCTCGCGCAACTCCACGCCGGCGTCGCGGGCGAGGGCGACCTGCTCGGGCATCGACCGGCGCACGAGCACGACCACCGGCGCGAAGCCCCCGTCCCGCACCAGCTCGCGCACCACCGCCTGACCGACGGAGCCGGAAGCTCCGAGGACGATGGCCGCCAGCTTGCTCGACGATCCGCTCACGCCGGCAGTATGCCCGAGATCGTCGACGGTGCGGCGCTCCGGCTACGGTCGGGCCGAGGGACGTCGTCCGGTCCCCGCGCACGCCACCGGCGCGCGGGCCGCCGCAGCTCACGGCCGGCCGGCGGACTCGAGGACGTTCCGGGATCGCGCACGCCGGACGCGCGGTCCGGCTCCCCCCGCCCGGAACGCCGTCGCGTGGTTCTGGATCCGCGTGAGCCGCACCAGCGCCTGCGGGTTCCTGGCAGGGCTCGCCGCCCGTGTGCGCGGGGCGGCCGCGGCGGTGCGGTACGATGGCGGACGATGCCCGCCTCGATCGTGCACCTCGTCCGCCACGGTGAGGTCGAGAACCCGCGGCGGATCCGCTACGGGCGCCTGCCCGGCTTCCACCTGTCGGAGCGAGGTCGAGCGCAGGCGGCGCGGACCGCCGCCCACCTGGCGGCGGCGTCGGACGTCGTGCTGTATGCCAGTCCGCTGGAGCGCGCGGTCGAGACCGCCGAGATCATCGCCCGCCGCCTGCAGCTCGACGACATCCACCGGGACGAGCGCCTCATCGAGGCCGACACGGTGTTCGAGGGCAAGCCGAAGATCGCGCCTGCGTACCCGTGGAACTGGCGCTTCCTGTGGAACCCGTTCCGCCCGTCGTGGGGAGAGCCGTTCGACCAGATCAGGGCGCGGATGCTCGGGGCGCTGAGCGACCTGCGGGCCCGTCATCCCGATCGCACGGTCGTCGCCGTCTCGCACCAGTCGCCGATCTGGATCACCCGCGAGGGGCTCGAGCAGGTCAGTCCGCCCTGGCGCAGCCGCATGCGCTGCGAGCTGGCGTCGATCCACACACTCCGCTTCACCGGACCCGGTGGCGCCTACAGCGGCTACGATTACTGGGCGCCAGACTGACGATCAAGACTGACCGTCTCCAGGTGTCGCCGTCGGCCAGCCGGCGTCGCCGGCCCGCGCCCGTCCGACCCGGCCGTTCTTCGAGCCTCGATCCTCGAGCAACCAGCCGCCGCCGGTCCGGCTCACCCGGGCGTGCTGGCGCGACCGCCGCGGATCGGTGGGGCGCCCGCGCCGTGCGCGACTGTCCGGCTTCCGGACAGTCAGGGGGCCAGGCAGGCGGCCGGCTCGGTGGCGCCCTCGCCGGCGGCGCTGGCCGGGCACTCGAAGCCGGCGGGCGCCTCGGGGCACTGCTCGGTGCCGGAGATCAGCTTGGCGTAGCGGGTGCCGGCCGCCTCCTTCACGCACTCGCCGAGCCTGGCCTGCTCGTCGGTGGAGCCGTGGCCGCCGTCGCTGCACGAGTCGCTGTTGTAGAACTGCGTGTAGCAGAGGCGGTCGCGGTAGCACTGGAAGCGGGTGGCCGAGTTCGCGCCGCCGGGGCTGTCGTGGGCGGTGAACGCGAAGCACGTCTGCGACGTGTCGTAGACGCGCTGGCCGACCTGGTGCGTGCACGCGGCATCGTCGTACAAGGCGATCAGCACCTGCGCGGTGCACGTGCTCTCGGGGAGCGCGCCGCCGTCGACCTGATCGATCGGCTGATCGCCGGCGTCGTCGACGCACGCGGCGAGGTTGAAGGAGATGGTGACGGCACCGAGGAGCATGAGGGCGCGAGCGTTCATGTACGCCCAGGTGTGCACGCAGCGTGCCTCGCCAACCTCGCGACTCGCCGCGGCCCCGGGACCTCGACATCCCAGGCGGCGCCTGCCCCGCGCCCGCAACCCCGCGTCGCGCCCGCCGCCGCCCCGGCCGCCGCTGATCCGCCGAGGTCCCGTGACGCGTGCGCCGCGATCACGGCGCGGGCATCCCCCGCGACGGCACGCGCGTCGAGCTCTACCAGCACCTCCATCAGCTCGTCGCGCGCGCCGTCAGCCGCGCAGGCGGCCGGCGAGCCAGCCGAGCCCCGATCGCTCGAAGACGGCCGCGGCGCGATCGGGCCGGCCGGCGGCGAGCGCCGCCCGCGCCTCCTCCATCTCCGCCGCGAGCTCGGCGCGCTCCTCGATCGCCCCGTCGAGGCAGCGCAGCCGCACCACCGCGCGGTACTCCCACGGCATCGGCTCGACGCCATCGGGCGCGTGCGCGCCAACGATGATGAAGTCGGCCGCCGCGTCGCGGAGGCAGGCGATGATGTCGCGGAAGTCGTCGTTGAGCGGCGCCGTCACGGCCGTCGGGGCCGCACGAGCCGGCCAGGCATCTCGTCGCGGCGGTAGTCGGGAAGGGGCGCGCCTCGCATGGCCCAGGCGTCCAGCGTCAACGCCCACACCATCGCGATTCGCTCGCCGGGCGTGCCGACCGTCATGATCTCGACGCCATCCGTCGCGTCGGCCAGCGCCGTGCGGCGCACCGGGCGCGCGCACGCTCCGCGCGACTCGAATCGTCCACGTGCCGATCATAGCAGGTCGCAAGCCCTCGGGCTGGCACCCGCCCCTGCCGCGAGCGCGTCGTGCGATGGCCGCTCACTCGCGGCCAGACCCTCGGTGGCTCGTCGCCCCGACCACCGCCGCGCCGTGCTTCTCGCGACCACGCCGCAGTCACCTCATGGCCACGCGGCGACCGTCCGGGAACGTCCGGTCACCGGACGCTGTCCGGCCGGATCTCGGACAGCGGCATCATCGACGCATGAGGATCCGCGAGGTTCGGGTGGCTTGCGACTGGCAAGCTTCCTGCTCGGCGGTGGCGGCGATGCTCGCTCGTCCCATCGTCCCCGGTGAGACCGTCATGGTCACGCGCCGCTGCTCGCAGCGCCAGTTCGTCCTGCGTCCCGAGCCCGAGGTCAACCAGATCTACCTGTACGTGCTCGGCCTCGCCGCCGCCCGGGCGGGCGTCGACCTCTGCCAGGCGACGCTGCTCTCCAACCACAGCCATGAGGTCACACACGATCGCGAGGGGACACGCGTCGAGTTCTACCAGTACCTCCACACTCTCGTCGCGCGCGCGGTCAACGCGCTGCGCGGCCGCTTCGAGAACCTGTGGTCCTCGGAGCAGACCTCGGTCGTCCGGCTCGTCGAGGCCGACGATGTGATCGAAAAGATCGTCTATGCCGCGACGAACCCGGTCACGGCGGGCCTGGTCGCGCGCGTCCACCACTGGCCGGGTGTCAACACGTTGCAGGCGCTGCTCGAGAAGAAGCCGATCGTCGTGAAGCGACCACGTCACTTCTTCAGCGAGGACATGCCGGACGAGGTGACGCTCACCTTCTCTTTGCCGCCCGAGCTCGGCGACACCGACGCGCTCCTCGCGCGCATCCGGGCCCGCGTCGCCGAGGTCGAGGCGCAGGCGGAGGCGACGCGCGCCCGCACCGGCGCCCGCGTCCTCGGCCGCCGCGCGGTCCGCACGCAATCCTGGCGCGACCGCCCGCGCACGCGCGAGCCCCGCTTCAACCTGAGCCCGCAGGTCGCCTGCCGCAACAAGTGGGCGCGCATCGAGGCCCTCCAGCGCAACCGCGACTTCGTCGCCGCCTACCTCGACGCCCGCACCCGCTGGCGCGCCGGCCGGCCGACGCTCTTCCCCTTCGGCACCTACTGGCTCCGCCGCTTCGCCTTCGTCGCCGTCGCGGGCCCGCCCAAGATCCCGATCGCCGCCCTCGTCAACTGACCTCTCCCATCGGTCGTGCGCGTCGTCGCCGACTTTCCGCAGCGCGTCCCGCCCGGCACGCGCCGTCGCGGCGTGGCTCGCCGCGCTTGCACCGTCGTGACCGTCCACGCCGCCGCACCGCCACTCCCGCCGTGCAGGGCCATCGGACCGCCGCGCCCGCCGCGGACTCTCCATCACTACCTCCGGTCGGGGATCTTATGTTGTCAGGCGCCTCGTGCAAGCGCTTGAGGAATTCGGGGTCCTTACCGACCTCACGTTTCGGCAAGAGGTCGCCGAACAATCTATTCTGTTCTTCAGCCGTCAGCTTGCGAGGTCTCCTCTCAGGCGCAGTGCTGCCACGCTCGCCTTCGGCTGATTTCCTGCTTCCGGGGTCGGAAGGCTTCGGGTCTGTTCCCGCCCCCGGCTCGGTTGGCTTCGTGCTGGTGCCGGGTTCCGGCTCTGCTGGTCGCTGGCTGTCGGTGACGCTATCAGCCGGATTCACGGACTCGACGGACGTGTCGAGGTCAGCGGGCCCGAAGGCGGGAAGCTCAACGGCCGTCACGGCGCTTCCGCCGGGGACCGCGCCGTGCCCGAGCTCCTGCTGCTCCAGCAGGACGATGCGCTCGACGAGGGGCGCGATCCGTCCGTCGATCAGCGCGTCGTATTCCTCGGGCTTGAACGTGCGCGCGACGACCTCCGTCTGCAGGAGCTCCAGTTCGGCGTGCAGCTTGCCAAGCTCGACTGCCCAGCGCGCGCGCTGACCCTGACGCGCGCCGAAGTCGTCGAGCCGCTGGTGCAGCCCGTCCAGCCGCGAGCCGATCCAGCGACCGATGACCATCGAGGCCGCCGCCGTGGTCCATTCGATGAGCTGATCGTCGCTGGCCGGTTCGTCGGGGTGGAGCAGCGAGTGCGCCGCGAGGTTGGCGCCCATGCCGATCGCGAGATCCAGCGCCCCCGGGCCGAGGAAGCGACTCACGCCGCCCGCGGCCCATGCGGCCTTGGCGCCGGCGAGCACGCGGACCCAGCGGGCGCCGCTGAGCGCACCGAAGGTGAAGCCCGCGGCCAGCAGGTTCTCGCCCATCGCGTCGGCGAAGGAATCGCCGGTCAGCGCGGTCTGGACGCCCCCGACCACCAGCGATTGGGTGAGCACATTCGCGGTCGCACCGGCGACGACGGCGCCGGCCCCGGCCTCGCCACCTGCGGCCGTGAGCGCACCACGGACCGCACCACCGACGACGGATCCGGCCAGCCCACCCGCCACGGTGGTGCCGAGGATGACAAGGGCGAGGCCGAGGGTCGCGAGGATCCGGGCCGCCTGCTCCACCCGAGCGAGCATGGCGTGGACCTGGCGGCCCAGGTCCATCACACGCGACGCCTTGATGAAGTCGCGGAAACGAGCCTCCGCCTCAGCGATGACGGTGTCCTCGACCAGCGCGTTCCCGCTGCCGGTACGCGCCATGACGTCGTCCACCAGATCGTGCAAGAGGCCCTCGATGCGCGCGATCTCGCCCCCGAGCGCCTCGACGTCCCGAGCCACCATCGCGGTGAACATGCCGCCGACCAGCTCGCGCGCGCTGGCCAGGGCTTCGCGCGCTTCCGCGAGCGTGTCTCCGAGTCGCAGGGCGCCTTGGCGGAACGCGGCAATCCGGCTGGCGCGCGCGTCGTCTCTCGGCGTCGGCGACGGATCGGCGGAGCCACCAGCGTTGGTCGTGAGGGTGCCGACCGCGGACGCTTGGGCGGGCGTGCCGCCATTCGCCGCCGTGTCCTGGCCGCGCGTAGCTCGATCGGCGCGGGCCTCGATCGCGTCGAGGTCCCGGATGTCGAGCTTCGACGGGTCGCGCGGTTCCATTGCGTGCGCCGCGGCCAGCGTCGCCGCCATCGCGGCGCGCCGGTCGAGATCATCGACCTCGGCGCGGGCCAGCCTCAGCAGGCGTGCTGCGTCGGGACCGTGCGCGCCGCCGGCGGCCCGTGCATACGCCGCGAGCGCGTCGGCCTTGAGCGCGAGCGGCACTTCGCGATGAGTCAGGGCGACCAGCGCCAGCACCTCGCCGCGGATCAGCTCGAGGCGTTCGGCCTGACCGATCACCGTCTGTTGCCAGGTCTCAGGCGAAGCGCCTGGACCGTCGGCGACGAAGGCGTACGCCGGCGCGAGCGCACCGAGGTTGGCCTCGCCGACGAGACCGGCAAGCGACATGAGCTCTTCGTTGACCCGCTCGACCGCCGCCGTCGCCGCAGCGCCTTCGTTCGCGCCGGTGGATCGCGGATGCGTCGCGCGGTGCGCGGGCTGCGGGCCCGGGCGATGAACAGGCCCCGTCACCTGGACGAACGCGAGCAGCGCGACCGCCGCTCGGTCGCTCACGCCGGTCACCGGCAGGCGGCTCCTCTCCACAGCGCCGCCACCACCCGCCTCGTACGCTGCCAGGTAGTCGGAGCCGACGGTGCGCATCGAGCGCTTCACACGGCGGACGATCGTGTTGCCGACCGCGTTACCAACCGCGGGATAGTAGCGAGCTAGCCGATCCGCGTCGGCACCGACCTGCGCCTGCCGCGCGCTCCCGATCGAGAGCCCGAGGTCGATGGCCTCATCGACCTCATCGGCGAGAGTCGGATCCCACGCTTGGCGAACGAAGACGGCCGGCCACAACAGGGCAAGCCCGACCTCGACCCGTTCCACTGGCGCAGTGTGGTCCCAGTGTAGCGGCGCCTCCCACGCCAGATCCGCGTCGAGGAGCGCTGCGCGTACCGCCTCACGGAGCGCCTCCCAGTGGCGCGCGGCATATGCGTCGGTCGCGGACCGCGGACCGGTGAGTGCCCCGACGACGTCGGCGCTGTCTTGCGCGCCGGCAGGGGCAGATCCGGGGCTGCGCTGTACCGCCATCGTCGCAGCGGCGCCGCTCGTCGCGATCGTGCCGAGCAGAACCTCGACGGACTCGCCTGCGACCACACCGTCCGCCACCTGATCGGCATGTCGCTCGTAGCGGTCGCCGACCTGGCCGACGCCGCCGTAGACCTGGACGCCAGCGCGCTGCTGCACCACGTGCGCGGCCTCGTGCGCCGCGGTGTGCAGATCGGGCTCGCGGGCGAAGGCGACGTGGCGGCCGTTGGCGTACGCCTCCGCGCCAATCGCGGTCGCCGCCTCGCTTGCCGCGCCGCCGACGTGGGCGCGGACATCGCTGACGTCATGACCACCGAACGCGGCCTGGATCCTCGTCTGGTGTGGGAGTGCCCGACCCGCGCCAGCGACACCGCGAGCGGCGTGGTCCCGGACCGCCGCCGGGTCGACCGCCGCGTCCGCCTTGGCCTGCACCGGCTGCGGCAGGTGAAAGCCAAACGGATCATCGTGGCCCGCGTCGACGGGCGGTGAGATCTCCGCCTCAGACGCGGTGGCGACCGGCATCGGCGTCGCGACCCCGCTCGCCAGCCGCTGGGTCAACGTACGTGCGCCGACCTTGCGCGGGACCAGCGGTGAGGCCGGCGCGCCTGCCGAGCCGCGGTCGCGGTCGCGGTCGCGGCTCATCCGACCTCAGTCCAGGACGCCGCCAGGCGCCACAGGGTGCGTAATCCGCTCACGATGCCGAGGTTCTCGGCCGATGCCCGCGGCGGTTGCTTGAGATCTGGATCCGCGCATCGTTGCCACCTGCGCCACTCGGCCAGGAGAGCGCACCGATGAGAAGCAGCGCGCACTCGATCCATGATGGCCGATCTTATCGGCGGTCGGGAATCACCCGAACAGTGTGACTCAGCGCTCGGCAGCGCTCGGCAGCCAGGCCGAGCATCGGTCGTCTACGGCCTCCGCCGCTTCGTCGGCGGCCCGTGCCCGCCGTAGCCGGTCGTCGACTGGCACCCGCCGCATCCGCCCTGCCTCTCCGTACCAACCCTCACTCCGACTCTGCGAGACTCGTCGTCTCGAGATCGTCTACGCCGCGACGAATCCAGTCACGGCGGGCCTGGTCGCGCGCGTCCACCACTGGCCGGGTGTCAATACCTTGCAGGCGCTGCTCGAGAAGAAGCCGATCGTCGTGAAGCGGCCGCGTCGCTTCTTCAGCGAGGACATGCCGGACGAGGTGACGCTCACCTTCTCGTTGCCGCCCGAGCTCGGCGACACCGACGCGCTCCTCGCGCGCATCCGCGCCCGCGTCGCCGAGGTCGAGGCGCAGGCGGAGGCGACGCGCGCCCGGACCGGCGCCCGCGTCCTCGGCCGCCGCGCGGTCCGCAAGCAATCCTGGCGCGACTGCCCACGCACGCGCGAGCCCCGCTTCAACCTGAGCCCGCAGGTCGCCTGCCGCAGCAAGTGGGCCCGCATCGAGGCCCTCCAGCGCAACCGCGACTTCGTCGCCGCCTACCTCGACGCCCGCACCCGCTGGCGCGCCGGCCGCCCCGTCCTGTTCCCCTTCGGCACCTACTGGCTCCGCCGCTTCGCCTTCGTCCCGGTCGCCGGCCCACCCAAGATCCCGATCGCCGCCCTCGTCAACTGACCTCTCCCATCGGTCGTGCGCGTCGTCGCCCACTTCCCGCAGCGCGTCCCGCCCGGCACGCGCCGTCGCGGCGTGGCTCGCCGCGTGCGCGCCCTCATGACCGTCCAGGCCGCCGCACCGCCACTCCCGCCGTGCAGGGCCATCGGACCGCCGCGTCCGCCGCGGCCTCTCCATCAATGCCTCCGGTCGGGGATCTTGCGCCGCGTGACCGTCCACGCCGCCGCACCGCCACTCCCGCCGCGCGGGGCCATCGGACCGCCGCGCCCGCCGCGGCCTCTCCATCACTGCCTCAGGTCGGGGATCTTCCCCCGCGCCCTCCGCCATCGGCCCGCCGCATCCGCACGCAGACCTTCCGTGCCTCGATCCGGGCTCGCGCCCCGGGATTCGATCCGCGCTATGATTGCCGCGTGGATTACATCCTACAGATGATTGCGGCGCGGGACCTCGCAGGGCTACTCGCCCATTTCTTTGACGTCCAAGGCACTCTTCCGGTCCTGAAGCATGGGATGTATAGAGAGACCGAGACGTGGGACTACAAGAGTGGCCTTCCTTCTCTCCGTGAAGAAAACGACGCAGCATGGTCCGACGTCGCATCACACGTCATGGCATTCCATAATGCCAAGGGTGGCATAATATTCTTTGGTGTAGGTGATGATTTCCAGTTCCGCGGTACCGGCGACCGACTTGACGCGAAGCGCTTCAACGACAAGATCAGGCGATACGTCGGCGATCAACTGTGGGTAGACTTCTCCGTCGAATTTCCTCAGCCCGATGGGCGCTACCTAGGTGTTGCTGTGATACCACCACACAGCCTCATTCCAGTGCGCGCGCGGACCGATGCGGCGCCACGAGCGAGCGGGGAGAAGAGGTTTCTAGCCAATGACCTTTGCATCCGAATTGGCGACGAAACCCGCGTACTGCATGGCATCGATGCTGAATCGTACCTGCGCGCGAACAGACTGCCGTCACCTGACGCGCATTACCTGGTTCGTGATTCCAGCTTCCGCATCCTTCGGCCCGACTGGGACAACTTCATCATCAGGGATCAGCTATGCGAACAGACGATTGCCGCCTTATATGACCCCCGCACCTACGTAACGACGCTAACAGGAATCGGAGGCACCGGGAAGACAGCGCTGGCGTCGTGGGCTGTTATCGATGCATACAAGAACTCCAAATTCGAGTATATCACGTCGCTGAGTGCGAAGGACAGAGAACTCACGCCAAGTGGCATTCGGTCCGTGACGCCATCTCTCACAACGTTCGAAAGCCTGCTACGAGACCTGCTCGACCTTCTTGGCTTTTCCGATGTCTGCACGCAGTCGGTGGAGAAGCAGGAGGAACACGTGCGCGATCTCCTCAAGGATACGTCGATGCTGCTGTTCGTAGACAATCTCGAAACCGTCGACGATAGAAGAGTAATTCGCTTTCTTGAGACATTGCCTTTGCCGGTCAAGGCCATCACGACGTCACGCCAAGTCGCGGTCAGAGTTGCTGCAAACCCGATTGCAGTGGGCCCGCTGACACCTTCGGAGGCGATCGAATTCATGGACTCAACTGCTCGGCGAAAGGGAAAGGTCTATTTGTCACGAGCGAGGGAAGCGGAGAGACAGCGACTTGTCGAAGCGTGCTCCCGCTTGCCCCTGGCGCTACAGTGGGTAGTGGGCAATGCGCAGGATGTTGCAACCGCCTTGGCGTTGGCTGACGAAATGAGCACGTCGGGGAAACGGAATGAAGAACTGCTTGAGTTCTGTTTTCGGAGAGTGCATGAGATGCTGTCCCCTGTCGCCAAGATGGTGCTGGGCGCGCTCTCCCTGAACGACGAGCCCAAGGTCATAGAACCCTTGGCGGTGGCTGTGAACCTGCCCGTGGATCAGGTGGAGGATGGACTTGCTGTATTAGAGGAGTCCGGGTTAATTGAGCGGGTCTGGGATTCCCATGTGAGCGATTTCGCCTACGCAATGCTCGGGCTGACGCGACGATTCGCGCGTCGTGAATTGCAGAAGGACGTGCCCCGGCAAACGCGAATGCGTCAGCGACTTACCGACTACTACGACGCTATGGATGTCCCCGAAGATAGCCGTGCGTACGTCAAGTCTCTGCGTACCTATCGTGTAGCTCCTGAGACGCTGCTAGTGGAGACTGCGATAGAGTATCGGCGCAAGGGCAAGATTGACGAAGCTGAGAGGTACTTTCGACAGGCGATTGGACGCAACGCAAAGAGTTGGCGAGCGCACCGGGAACTAGCCGAGCTACTGCGGGACAGAAAGAACATACCCGATGCATTGTCACACTACGAACGTGCTGCTGAGTTTTGCCCCGCCAAAGGTGCCGATCGCGCACTGGTCTATCGTGAGTGGGGGATGCTCATTCGAACGTCCGGTATGCGTGATGCTCAGGCCCAGGCTATCCTCCGTTTCGAAGAGGCGAGAAGAGAAACACCGAATGACGAGGTGCTTCTGCATGCACTCGCCGGGTGCATGACGAAGGAAGGCAAACTGCGTCGAGCTGTTGAACTCCTTGAGAAACTTTGCCAGTCGCGGAGCCCGGAGACGCGAGCTCGCTCCTATGAGCTGCTGATTAGCAACTTGCGACGACTTAATGAAATCGTGCGGGCCGCGGATGTCGAGAGCCAATGGGAGCGCGATGACGCTGCCAGGATCTCAGCCCCACGTTCCGGACGAACCGTGCAGACTTCGACAAGACCATTGCTTCCGACATCTCCGCCTCGATCGCCCAACCGGCGCAAGCGCTAATTGAATGGGCGCGATTGAACAAGGCGATTGTTTCTCGAGTCCGGCGGCGCCGCTCTGATGTCCGCAACCGTGCCACCGTTGCGTCTGTACCTCGACAGCGGTGATCTGATGGTGATCGCCGACGGCGACGCCAGCCCACACGATCAGCTCCTTCGTGAGACGATCGCCGCAACGGACGCGCGGGTTGTCTATTCATGGGTACATCTTGTCGATCTACTGGACGCTGACAACGCAACGAGACGGCGGTGGGCAAACGCGATCGACGGCCTCGGCCCCGCGGAATGGATCTTCATCGAGGAGGGCAAACCCAAGATCGAGGCTCTTCGCTGGCCGACCGTCTGGAGCACGCTGCGCGTTCTGGGACAGTTCTGGAGCCCCATCCGTGCGCCCGCTCTGGCGGCTCGCATGGCCGCGCGCGCGGCCCACCTCCTCGACGAATCTCCGCCGTTGACCCCTCGGAAGCTTCGCGCAAATGTCGCGAAGATCCTCGATGGCCAGGTTGACGCCGATCATCGCGCGCTGCTTGAACAGTATGGCGTCGACCTCGACCAGATGGCGGCCCAGGCGGCGGTCTACGGGATGAGCCGCGACGATATCCTCCGTCAGATCGCTCCCGACCCCCGAGACGCCGCCGCCCGCGGGGACATCGTGGAGGCCGTCCGACGACGACTCGATGCCGATCGTGCTCGCAAGCCTGCGGCATCAGATCTCGCCGATGCACAACACCTCGACTATCTGCCGTACGTGGACGTGTTCACGGCTGACCGATACGTCGCTGCGCACATTGATGCTGCACAGCGCGTTCCGGGCCCGCGACCACGGACGTGCGCGCACGTCCTGCGGACTCGACACCTGGACGAAGTGGCACGGGTGCTTCGGAAGGTTGCGGACGACACCGCGGCGCCCGCCGGCTCATGATCTGGCGGCCTGACTACCGTCGCCGGTCGTGCCCGCGCAACTGCAGAATTACCTGCGCTACCCGATCGTGCGCTCGACCGTCGGGCCGCTGGCCCGGTCAGTGGGTGGCGGATGGATCGGCGGGGGGGGCGGTGTCGAGGATGCGCCAGTCGACGATGGAGCTGGGCTCGCGGAGGAAGGTGGCGGGGTCGGCGACGGCGAGGGCGTGGCGCAGGACCTCGTCCATGTGGCGGACAGGGACGACCGCAACTTCCGCCAGCACGCTTTCCGGGATGTCCTTGAGGTCCTTGACGTTGTCTTCGGGGATCAGGACGGTCGTCACGCCGGCCCTGTGAGCCGCCAGGATCTTCTCCTTCAAGCCGCCGATGGGGAGCACCCGCCCCCGCAAGGTGACCTCGCCGGTCATGGCGATGTGCTGGCGGACGGGGACGCGCATCAAGGCCGACGCCATGGCGGTGGCCATGGTGATGCCCGCACTCGGGCCGTCCTTGGGAATGGCGCCCTCGGGGAAGTGGACGTGGAGGTCGACCTTGGCCTGGAAGTCGCGCGGCAGGCCGAAGCTCTCCGAGCGCGACCGCAGGTAGCTGACCGCGGCCTGCGCGCTCTCCTGCATGACCTCGCCGAGCTTGCCGGTCAGGGTCACCTTGCCCTTGCCGGGCACGACGGTCACCTCCGTCGGTAGCAGGTCGCCGCCGAACATGGTCACCGCCAGGCCGTTGCACAGGCCGACCTCGTCGGCGGCCTCGCGGCGGTTCTCGCGGTACTTCTCCACGCCGAGCCACGTCTGCAGCGACGCCGCCGTCACCTCGAAGCGGGCCGCGGCGTCGCGGCCGCCCGACAGCCACGCCTTCGCGATCTTGCGCGACACCGTCGCGATCTCGCGCTCCAACGACCGGACGCCGGCCTCCTTCGTGTAGCGATGGATGATCAGCGTCAGTGCCTCGTCCGTCCAGACGACGTCGAGGTCGGCCAGGCCGTTGGCCTCGCGCTGCTTGGGAATCAGGTACTGGCGCGCGATCGCGACCTTCTCCCACTCGGTGTAACCGGGGAGCTCGATGATCTCCAGTCGGTCCTGCAGCGGCAGCGGAATCGAATGCTGGTTGTTGGCCGTCGTGATGAACATGACGTCCGACAGGTCGTAATCGAGATCGAGATAGTGATCGTTGAAGGCCTGATTCTGCTCGGGATCCAGGACCTCGAGCAGCGCCGCGGCGGGGTCACCGCGGAAGTCCATCGACATCTTGTCGATCTCGTCGAGCAGGAAGACGGGGTTCTGCGAGCCGACCTTCTTCAGCGACTGGATCATCTTGCCGGGCAGGGCGCCGATGTACGTGCGGCGGTGGCCGCGGATCTCGGCCTCGTCGCGCACGCCGCCCAGCGACTGGCGCACGAACTTGCGGCCGGTGGCGTGGGCGATGGAGCGTGCCAGTGAGGTCTTGCCGACGCCGGGCGGGCCGACCAGGCAGAGGATGGGCCCGCGCAGCTTGTCGACGAGCGTCTGCACCGCCAGGTACTCGAGGATGCGCTCCTTGACCTTCTTCAGGCCGTAGTGCTCGGCCTCGAGGATGCGCTCGGCCTCGGCGATGTCGTGGCGGTCGTCGGTCTTGTCCTCCCAGGGCAAGGCCACGATCCAGTCGATGTAGTTGCGGACGACCGTCGCCTCGGCGGACATCGGCGACATCATCTTGAGCTTCTTGAACTCCTTGAGGCAGCGCTCCTTCGCCTCCTTGGACATGCGCTTGGTCTTGATCTTGGCCTCGAGCTCCTGCAGCTCGTTCTTGAACTCGTCGCGGTCACCCAGCTCCTTCTGGATGGCCTGCATCTGCTCATTGAGGTAATACTCCTTCTGAGACTTCTCCATCTGCTTCTTGACGCGCGTCCGGATCTTCTTCTCCACCTGGAGGATCTCGATCTCGGCCTGCATCAGCTCGTAGAGGCGCTCCAGGCGCTGCTGGGGCGACGGGGTCTCGAGGAGCTCCTGCTTGTCCTTCAGCTTGAGCGTGACGTGGGCGACGATGGTGTCAGCGAGGCGGCCCGGATCCTCGATCGTCTGCACCGACATGAGCATCTCGGGCGGGATGCGCTTGTTGAGCTTGACGTAGGTCTCGAACACGCCCTGCACGCTGCGGATGAGCGCGGCGAGCTCGAGCGAGCTGTCGTCCGGCTCGGCCAGGTCCTCGACCTCGACGGAGAAGTAGGGCGAGGTCTGCTCGAACGAGAGGATGCGCGCGCGCGCCTTGCCCTCGACGAGCACCTTCACCGTGCCGTCGGGGAGCCGCAGCATCTGGATGATGTGGCCGATGGTGCCGACCGCGAAGATGTCCTCGTGCTGCGGGTCGTTGGTCTTCGCCTTCTTCTGGGCGGCGAGGACCAGCTCCTTGTCGCCGGCCATCGCCTCCTCGAGGGCGCTGATCGACTTCTCGCGGCCGACGAACAGCGGCACGACCATGTGCGGGAAGACGATGATGTCGCGCAGCGGAAGCAGCGGAAGTGTGCGCGTGGCGCGCCCCCGGTCGGTCTTCATGCCCGTTACTCTAAGCTGGCGCGTTCGCGGGGCAAGTTCGCGGCAGGGAGGGCGCGTGGCGCACATGCGGCAGCGGCGAAGAGGCGGCGTCGGGGTCGCTACGCCGCGCTCGCCGGCGCTCGCGTCGTGCGCGGACGAACCGGATGAGGCTTGGCGTGCGACGAACGGCGCAGCCGCGGGGCCGTCGACTCGGTGTCTGCTGACGCTCCGTGCGCAACCTCGTCGCCGATCTCGACGCCGGTCGGACGGAACAGGGTTCGAGACGCCGGGCGGGAGGTAGCAGGTTTGCTACGTAGCAAGTTTGCTACGGGCCCGGCGGGCGGTCAGGGGCAGGAGGGCGGCGGGTTGCCGTGGACGGCGGCGACGAGGAGCGCGAACTGCTGCTTGAGCGCGCTCTCCATCTGGTCGGCGGTGCCGCCGAACGCGTCGAGGTGCTCGATCATCTGGATCTCGGTCTGGTCCGGATCGGGCCGCGCGACGATCTCGATCGACCCCTCGAGCGTCGTGATGAAGTCGGAGCCGAACACCTTCTGGTAGCGGATCATCGCGAGCGACGGGTCGGACGGCGTGCCGGTGATCGTCCCGTAGCGCCAGAGCTCGTCCCACTCGACGGTGACGACCTCGTCGACCTCGTAGTGGACCTTGAAGCCGTACTCGTACTGAGGCTCGGGCCCGACGGTGATGGTCTGACGATCGGTGTTGCAGCTATCGACCATGCGCTCGGGCACCTTCGTCGCCGCCCAGACGACGCCGGGCGGCGCGAGGATCACGCCGCGGCCGTCGACCCACTTGTAGCCGTCCTCGCCGCGCAGGGTGACGAGCTGCTCGAGCGGCGACGCGCCGGTCAGCTCGGGGACGTGGTTGTCCTCGAGCGGCTCGAGCCCGTCGGGGAACTCGGTCGTGATGTCGTCCTGGCAAGCGGCGGCGCCGGCCGCGAGCGCGACCGCGAGCGCGGCGCTCAGGAAGGGACGCAGACGCATGCGCGGCCAGTGTCGCCCGTTACGCGGTTCACGGCAATGGTGGGCAGGGTGGGTCCGACCAGCGGCCAAAATGCCGGGCGGCCCGAGGAAAGCGTGTAAACATACGTTACCCCGTCATGCGCGAGCCTCGCCGCGAAGATCCCGCCGAGAGCTTCGGGCCCTACCTCATCTACGAGGCGCTGGGGCGCGGCGGCATGGCCACGGTTCACCGCGCGAAGCAGACGGGCATCGAGGGCTTCGAGCGGCCGGTCGCGCTCAAGCGGATGCTGCCGTGGCTCACGTCGGATCCCGAGTTCGTGAAGTCGTTCGTGCGCGAGGCGCGGCTGGCGGCGCTGCTGCGCCACACGAACATCGTGCAGACGTACGACCTCGGCAAGGTCGACAGCGTCTACTACATCGCGATGGAGCTGGTCGCCGGGCGCGACCTGCGCGAGATGCTGCGGCACGCGCACAACGTCGTCGGGCCGCCGCCGCCGCCGGTGACGATCAGCATCCTGTTCCAGGTGTGCGATGCGCTCGACTACGCGCACAACTTCCGCGACGAGCAGGGCCGGCCGCTCGGGCTCGTCCACCGCGACATCTCGCCGGCGAACGTGATCGTCGCCGAGGACGGCACGGCGAAGATCGTCGACTTCGGCGTGGCGAAGGGCGCGACGGCGACGCTCGCGACGATGAGCGGGATGCTGAAGGGCAAGTTCGCGTACATGGCGCCGGAGATGCTGCAGGGGCAGATCGACGCGCGCTGCGACCTGTTCGCCGTCGGCGTGGTGGCGTGGGAGATGATGACGGCGCGGCCGCTGTTCGCGGGCGGCGACGACATGGAGATCCTGCAGCGGGTGACGACGTGGGACCCGCCGCCGCCGTCGTCGATCAATCCGCGCATCCCGCGCGAGCTCGATGCGTGGGCGGCGATGGCGCTGGCGAAGAACCCGCAGCGGCGGTTCCAGAGCGCGGCGCAGATGCGCGCCGGGCTGGAGCTGGTGGCGCGGACGCCGGCGATGAGGGCGTCGGCCGCGGACGTGGCGGCGTGGATGAGCTGGGCGTTCGCGCAGCAGGCGGGCAAGCCGCTGGCGCCGGCGCCGCAGGTTCCGGCGCCGGCCGCGTCGCTGCTGGCGGGGACGCCGATGGCGGGGATGGCGACGGTGATCCCGCCGGCGCCGGGGGCCGCCGCCGGATCGACGACGGCGCCGCCGGGCGCGATGCCGGCCG
>DASZXE010000128.1:0-10810 GCA_035546475.1 Kofleriaceae bacterium | reverse complement strand
AGCCGGCCCGAAGCAACTACGCTGAGGGCCAGCCGCGAGGAGTGGGGACTCGAGCGCAGCGAGGACCGGGGCATCCCCACGACGACGCGGCCGAGCGCGCGCAGCGCGCGAGCCGGCCCGAAGCAACTACAACGTCGGCAGGTAGTCGATGCCGAACCAGAGCACGCCGTGCGCGACGGTCAGCAGCACGGCCAGGTAGAGGAACGCCATGATGCCGTCGATGTGGAGCGACGGCCGCTTCCAGCGCGGCTCCTTCACGGCCGGTTCGTTGGCGGTGCGCAGCGGGCCGGGGGCGCCGATGTCGTGCGGCTGGAAGACCCGCGCCGTCGCCACCAGGAACATCAGGTTCAGCACCAGCGGCATCAGGAACCAGATCGCGTGGAAGCTGGCGACGTTCAGCACCGGCTTCAGCAGCCAGTAGAGCGCCGTGTTGAGGATCGCGAAGAACCCGGCCACCAGCGGGATGGTCCACTTGGGGCGGACGACGATGTGCTCGTTCCGCGCGGTCGCGAGCCAGAAGACCGCGAGGAACACCACGATCCGGATCGCGAGCTTGATGAGCACCCAGGTCATGCCTGGAAGATGCCACGGCGCACCGGGCGTGTCGATCCAAGCCTTTCGGTGCGCAAGCGGTGCGGCCCGGCTGCGGCAACCGACCACGCCGACGGCGCGCGCGCCGCGAGCCCGTGATCAGCTCGCGACTTCGCGGAGCTGCCGCAGGAACTCGCGCGCCTGGTCGACGGCGCCGGCCGCTTCCTTCATCGACTGCCGGATCAGCTCGAACGACGCGCGCGGGATCGAGTGCGAGAACTGCTCGAACTCGCCCTCGGCCGCCATGACCTCGATGCGCAGGCTCGACAGGCAGTCGTTGAGCGCGGTGACGATCTCCGCCGCCTTGCCCTTGATCTCGACCGCCTTCTGCACCTTCGCGCTGCCCGCCTCGCGGGTCACCGTCTCCTCGAGCTCCTTGACCCGCGCCGTCAGCCGGTCGCGCTCGGTCTCGAGGTTCTGCACGTCCGCCTCGAGATCCTCCATCCGCCGCGCCTTCTCGGCGCCGACCTTGCCGCTGCGGTAGACGCGCAGCTCGGACTGGAGCTGCTCGAGGCGGCGGCGCATGCGGCGCACCTCCTCGTCGGACTCGGCCGGCTTCGCCGCCGGCGCGGGGGCAGGCGCGGGCGCGGGGGCAGGCGCAGGCGCGGGAGACGGCGCCGGCATCGGCATCGGCATCGCGGGGCCGATCGGCTGGCCCTGCATCGCCATGTTGGTCGGCCCGCCGGGCGGCGCCGCCGGCGACGGTGGCGACATCGGCATCGCCATCGGCGCGGGGGCCGGCGCGGGCGCCGGGGCCGGGGCCGGCTGCGTCTCCGGCTGGCCGAGCTGCGCGGTGTCGATGTAGCGCAGCCAGAGGCTGCCGCATCGCACTGCGTCGCCGTGCTTCAGCATGTGCTGGGCGACCTTCTGCTCCTGGTAGTAGCAGCCGTTCGCCGAGTTCAGGTCCTCCAGCACGTAGCCGCCGCCGCCCCAGTACAGCCGCGCATGGTGGCGCGACACCATCGCGTCGTCGGTGCGGATCGCGCAATCCATCGCGCGCCCGATACGAACCTCGCTCGCACCGAGCTCGATCGCACCTTCGATGCCCTGCGCATCGCGCCAGAGGACCTTGGCAACCACGTCGACATTGTTAGCGAACCGGCCCGCTTGCACAAGGTTTCGGCCGGGCCGTTGTGCCGGGGGCGTGGGATCGCGCGTGCGATCGGCCGCCGGAATCGCCGGATCCCGGCGCCGGAGGCCGTCTGGCGGGTGTCCGGGGGGCGTGCTACCCAGGGGCCAGATGTGCGGCATCTTCGGCATCCAGGGGCACGACGAGGCCGCCAACATCGCGTACCTGGGCCTGCACGCGCTCCAGCACCGCGGCCAGGAGTCGGCCGGGGTGGTGGCCGGTGATCGGACCCTCCGCCGCCACGTCGGCATGGGCCTGGTCTCGGACGTCTTCGACGCGAAGGTGCTCGGCCGGCTCCCCGGCGACTCCGCGATCGGCCACGTCCGCTACTCGACCGCCGGCAGCTCGGAGCTGCGCAACGCCCAGCCGTTCCTGTTCGACTACGCCGGCGGCTCGGTCGCGATCGCGCACAACGGCAACCTGGTCAACGCCGGCGAGCTGCGCACCCGCCTCGAGGCGACCGGCTCGATCTTCCAGACGACCAGCGACACCGAGGTCATCGTCCACCTGATGGCGAAGGTGCCGGAGTTCGACCCGGTCGCGCGGCTGGTCGCGGCGCTGCGCCAGGTCCAGGGCGCCTACTCGCTGGTGCTGCTCGCCGACGACAAGCTGATCGGCGTCCGCGATCCGCACGGCTTCCGGCCGCTCGTCATCGGCAAGCTCAAGGACGGCTACGTGCTGTCGTCGGAGACGAGCGCCTTCGACCTCATCGAGGCGGAGTACATCCGCGACGTCGAGCCGGGCGAGGTGATCGTCATCGATCAGGCCGGCGTGCGCAGCCACGCGATCACCCCGGGCGCGCGGCCGCCGTCGCACTTCTGCGTCTTCGAGCACGTCTACTTCGCCCGCCCGGACAGCCTCGTGAACGGCACGTCGGTCTACCGGGCGCGCGAGCGGCTCGGCACCCGGCTCGCCGTCGAGCAGCCGGCGCCGGGCGACGTGGTCATCCCGGTCCCCGACTCGGGCGTGCCGGCGGCGATCGGCTACGCCACCCAGAGCGGCATCCCGTTCGAGATGGGCCTCATCCGCTCGCACTACGTCGGCCGCACGTTCATCGAGCCGCAGGACTCGATCCGCCACTTCGGCGTGCGGCTCAAGCTGTCGCCGGTGCGGTCGGTGGTCGACGGCAAGCGGGTCGTCGTCGTCGACGACTCGCTCGTGCGCGGGACGACCTCGCGCAAGATCGTCAAGATGCTGCGAGCGGCGGGCGCGCGCGAGGTCCACCTGCGGATCAGCGCGCCGCCGACCACCCACCCGTGCTTCTACGGCATCGACACCCCGAACCGCAGCGAGCTGGTGGCCGCCTCGCACAGCCTCGAGGAGATCGCCCGCTACGTCACCTGCGACAGCCTCGGCTACCTGTCGCACGAGGGGATGATGGCCGCGGTCGGCCGGGCCGACGGTGACGGCCACTGCTCGGCGTGCTTCACCGGCAGCTATCCGGTGCCGCTCGGCCGCCCCGCGGACGGCGACCTGGTCCGGATCCGCCGCGGCACGCTGTAGCCGGCGGGGCGCGGCCGGCGAGCGGGCATGGCGCCCGGACCGCGCCGAGGGTATAACGCCCGTCCCATGGCTCTCCAGTCCATCGATGTCCGCTCCGTGCGGAAGTCCCTCGAGGAGCAGGCGGCGAAGGCCGCCGAGCTCCGGAGGTTGCTTTGACCTCGATCAGAAGCGTCTGAGGATCGAGGAGCTCGAGTCGCTGTCGGCGGCGCCGTCCTTCTGGGAGCAGCGCGAGCGGGCGCAGGCGATCCTGAAGGAGCAGAAGCAACTGAAGAGCCTGGTCGACGCCTACGACCAGCAACTGCGGGCGATCTCCGACGCCGAGGTGCTGCTCGAGCTCGCCGACGAGGCCGGCGACGAGGCCTCCGGCAAGGAGGCCGCCGCCGCCGCGCGCGCGGTCAGCGCCGCGCTCGACGACCTCGAGTTCCAGCGGATGCTGTCGGGCGAGTTCGACGGCCAGGGCGCGATCGTGCAGATCCAGTCCGGCGCCGGCGGCGTCGACGCGTCCGACTGGGCGCAGATGCTCGAGCGCATGGTGATCCGCTACGCCGAGCGCAAGGGCTGGAAGGTCGAGATCCTCGACGAGATGCCGGCCGAGGAGGCGGGCATCAAGGGCGCGACGCTGGTCATCACCGGCGACCACGCCTATGGCCTGCTCAAGGCCGAGAACGGCGTGCACCGGCTGGTGCGCGTCTCGCCGTTCGATCAGCAGGGCCGCCGGCAGACGTCGTTCGCGGCGATCACGGTCACGCCCGACATCGACGACGACATCGAGGTCGACATCAAGGACGAGGACCTGAAGATCGACACCTACCGGGCCGGCGGCGCCGGCGGCCAGCACGTCAACAAGACCGACTCGGCGGTGCGTATCACCCACATGCCGACCGGCATCGTCGTCCAGTGCCAGAACGAGCGCAGCCAGCACTCGAACAAGGCGAAGGCGATGAAGCTCCTGCGCGCGCGCCTCTACGAGCTCGAGGTGTCGAAGCGGGAGGCCAAGGCGGCCGAGGAGGCCAAGTCCAAGCTGAAGATCGAGTGGGGCTCCCAGATCCGCAGCTACGTCCTGTTCCCGTACCAGCAGGTCGCGGACCACCGCACCGACGTGAAGACCAGCCAGGTCGACGCCGTCCTCGACGGCGACCTCGACAACCTGATCCGCACGTTCCTGCTCCAGCGCAGCGCCCAGGCCTGAGCGGCGCCATCGCTGCGCCGGCGTCGGGCCGCCGCGCGCGCCGCGTCGGGGGCGGGAGGCCTCGCCGATCGCCCCCACACGACCCGGCGCCTCCGGTATCGTCCCGGGCGATCCTCGGAGGGACCATGGGCACCTTGATCGCCGCGTATCGGGACATGATCGAAGACGGCTTCCACCGCCGGCGCTTCGATCGCTTCGACCAGTACCTCACCGACGACTACCACGTCGTCGACCTCGCCCGGCCCGACCGCCAGGGCGGCCGCGACGGGACGCAGGCCCACATCGAGGGCCTGCTCGAGCGGTTCCGCGACGTCCGCTACGAGATCATCGACGCCTTCGAGGTCGGCGACAAGATGGCGGTCCGCTTCGTCGTCACCGGCCGCGACGCCGACGGCAAGCGGCTGGTGTCGCCGGGCATGTCGCTCCACCACGGGCGCGGTGGCCTGCTGCGCCGGAGCTGGCACCTCGGCGATCAGCGCGACCTCGGCGTCGCCTTCGACGACGAGCCGGCGCCCGAGCTCGTCGATCGCTGGGGCGGCAACGTGCTCAGGAGCGGCGGCCCGCTCGCGACCCGCTACTTCCTCGCCGTCGACCGGCTGTGGGGCGTCGCGCGCCCGGTCGGCGACCTCGCCCACCCCGACTACGTCGGCTGGGATCCGTTCGCGGCGCGCGGCACCGGCGCCTCGTCGATCGATCGCTTCCACGAGGGCCTGCGCGCGCAGTACGAGCAGCCGCTCTACGAGGTGCTCGACACCTTCGAGGTCAAGGACTGGCTCGCGACCCGCTTCATGGTGCGCGGCCTCCACCACGGCGAGCTGGCGACCATCCTCGGGCTGTCGATGAACCAGTTCCGCGAGGGCCGCCTGCTCAAGGGCAACGTCTTCTGCCGCTACGGGCGGCTGTCCGGGGTGGCGCAGGCGGTCGGCGAGGCGCTGGCGTCGTGACCGACCTCCACGTCGTCGTCGAGGGCGCCGGGCCGCCGCTGCTGACCATCCACGGCGGGCTCGGCCTCGATCACACGTACCTGCGGGCGGGGCTGGCCGGGCTCGCCGATCGCTTCACGCTCGTCCACGCCGACGTCGCCGGCCACGGGCGCTCGCCGGCGCCGGCCGACTGGGCCGCGCAGGACCTCGACGTCTGGGCCGACGACCTCGACGCGGTGCGCGCCGCGCGCGGCCACAGCCGGTGGGACGTGCTCGGCCACTCGTACGGCGCGCTGATCGCGATGGCGTACGCGCTGCGCCACCCGGACCGCGTCGGCCGGCTGGTGCTGGTCGGCGGCGGGCCGTCGTTCGCCCACGCCGGCGCGGTGCTGGCGGAGCTCGACCGCCGGGGCCATCCCGAGGCGGCGGCGGCGCTCCTGGCCGGGCTGTCCGCGCCGGCGCGCGACGACGACCACTTCGGCAGCGTGTGGCTGGAGGTCCTGCCGCTCTACTTCCACCGCTGGGAGCCGCGCTACCGCGACGTCTTCGCCGGCACCCGCTACTCGGCCGACGGCTTCAACCGCGGGAACGAGCTGCTCGGCACGCTCGACTTCACGCCGCGGCTGGGCGCGATCGCGGCGCCGACGCTCGTGCTCGGCGGCGACGACGACTTCATCATGCCGGCGGACGGGCCGGGCGCGGTGCTGGCGAGCGGCATCCCGGGCGCGCGGCGGCAGGTGATCCCCGGCAGCGGGCACTTCCCGTTCCTGGAGGTGCCGGAGGCGACCACGAGCGCCATCGCCGACTTCCTCGCGACGTGAGCGGCCGGCGGACCGGCGCGCGGACGAGCCGACCGGCCTGATCGGGACGGACCGGCCCTGACGCGCCGCGGCCGTCGCGACCCGGCGCCGCACCCATGGATGTGGGCGGGCGTACGCTTGGCCTGGGCAGGACGTGAGGATGGCGACGATCGAGGAAGGCGGCGGGCCGGTTCATCGTACCATTCGCGCATGACCACGCAGGACACCCAGCAAGAGCAGCGGGCCGAGATGGGGGGCGACCTGGCCATCCACGGGGCGCACCCGACCGAGAAGCCCGTGCGAGGGCCGGGCGTCACCCGCTTCGAGGAGCTGGCGGGCGCGCGGGCGCCGACGGCGGAGGACGTGGCGGCGCTGGTGGTCGCGTACCCGGCGGAGCGCGGGGCGATCCTCGAGGAGGTCCAGCAGCGGTTCGGCAACGCGCTCGCCGAGCAGGCGCTGCGCGGGCCGGGCGCCTTGCCGACGCCCGCCGAGGTCGACGGCGACACCGCCGCGCGCGAGCTGGTCGCCCGCGGCATCAACGACGAGGTCCTGCTGACCGACGAGCTGTTCTGGCGGCGCTATCCGGCGCTGCGCGATCTCAAGCTGGTCGGCGGCACGCCGGCGGCCGCCGAGTGGATGCACCTCCGCGATCAGCTCGCGCGGCCGGCGCTGAGCACCCACAAGCCGCCGCACGAGGTCGAGGCCGCGCCGCCGGAGATCAAGCCCGCAGTGCAGGAGGTCAAGCCGGTCGAGGAGGCGGGCGGCGGCGCCGAGCAGAAGGCGGGCCCCGCGCCCGAGGTCGGCGCTGGTGGCGGTGGCGGTGGCGGCGGCGGCGGTGGCGCTCCGGCGCCTGCGCTCGCCGAGGGGCCGTCGCCGCAGCCGACCGGCACGCCGCCGGTCCATGCCCCCGAGCCGCCGCAGCCGGTGATCGAGCCGGTCGCGGTCAAGGCGGCGCCCGAGCCCAAGGTCGCGGAGCCGGAGGCGGCGCCCACGCAGGTCGACGCCAAGGCGGAGCCCAGGGCCGAGACCGCGAAGGCCGAGGGCGATCCGGACCGGCCGGTCGTCGAGGCGAACGCGGGGCCGGCGAAGTTCCCCGATCCGAAGACGATCAAGACGAAGGAGAGCGAGGCGAAGATCCTCAACCACCTCCGGGATTCGGAGAATCGCTTCGATCCCGAGTGGATGATCGGCTTCCAGCACGCGCTCGGCGCCGAGGCGACCGGCGCGTTCAACACCGACACGCTCCGCAAGCTGGAGGCGAAGGCCGCCGAGGCGCACGTCGACCACACCGCCATGCTCAAGGAGGCGTTCCTCGTCTCGATCCACCCCGGCCAGCCGTTCTTCGCCGGCGAGAAGCCGGCCAACCGCACGCACAAGCACAGCGAGGCCGCGGGCGGCACCGCCAACCGCGACAAGTGCGCGCGCTACGCCGGGCGCGCCGACTTCAACGCGTGGAAGAGCGAGTGGGTCGACATCAAGCTGCTCGACATCACGCTCGGCGAGGGCCACCCGGTGCTCGCCAAGCGGGTCGAGGCGGCGTCGGCCTTCCTGCGCGCGCGCCACCCCGGCGAGAAGGACCCCGACATCCGCAAGGCGATCGGCTGGGAGCACGGCGAGGGCAACGCCGCCTACTTCAAGTTCGACTGCGACATGCACAACATGGGGCTCGCGCTCGACATCAACCCGAAGCAGAACGCCTGGTTCTTCCGCGGCGGCGGCGCGATCGGCCACGACAAGTGGAACATGGAGGTGTTCGCCGAGGCCGCCCACCTGTTCGGCGGCGAGTCGATCACGCCCGGCATGATGAAGCAGCTCGCCGACAGCAAGTCGACCGAGGAGCTGTGGGCGACGCTCCACCAGAGCTCGGAGTCGGTCGCGCGCTACATCTCGCTGTGCAAGCGGAACAAGCAGGGCGCGCTCGAGGAAGATCACTTCAAGGCGGAGCTGAAGAAGATCAAGCCCGACATGAGCGACGCCAACGTCGAGAAGGCGTACGAGTTCGCCAAGCAGCACGACGTCGACAAGTACTTCCACGACGCGAACCTCGGGCAGGATCAGTCGAGGTCGTTCATGAACCACAGCGAGGACATGCTGGTCGCGCTGCGCGACGCGGCCGGCCTCGCGTGGGGTGGCGCCGAGATCAGCGGCTCCGTCAACGGCGACTTCATGCACTTCGACATGCGCAACTCGGCCGGCCTCGGCGGCGAGGTCTGGGAGATGGTGGCCCACGTCAACTTCGGCTCGGGCCTGTCGAAGAAGGGCAACTGGTAGCGCCCGGCCGCCGCGCGCGGCTACATCGCCGGCGTGACGGTCTTGTCCTCGACGAAGATCGCCGGCGACACGACCAGGCAGCCGGTGCCGTCCCAGGTGTCGCCGCCGCGCTTGCCGCCGACGTAGATCGCGCCCTGGTCGGCGTCGATGCCGACCAGCGCCTGGCCCGACGCGGTGGTGGCGGTCTGCGCGGCCGGCATCAGGTCGGCGCGCGCGGCGTCGACGAAGCGGACGTCGGGGCCGGGGCGCAGCGGCGTCGTGACGAGCGTGCCCTGCGACGGCACCACCCCTGCCGCCGGCATGCCGTCGGCCTCCTTGTACTTGAAGAGGACGAGCCCGCGGGTGGCGGCGCTGGTCATGCCGCCGGCGGCGAGCTCGGTGCGCCACGCCTCGGCGACCTCGGTCGACGGCGCCGCGATCGTGTGGCCGAGGTTGCAGGTCGGCGCGGCGCACGCGCGGTTGTCGGAGAGGGTCGGTGCGCGGCCGCCGCCGTGGACGACGAAGACGACGATCGGCGGGTTCTGCGACGAGCCGGCCAGGATGGCGAGCGGCCCGAACCGGCCCTGGGCGTCGGTCGTCAGGCTGCCCAGCAGCGGGCACTCGGGCTTCGGGAAGTTGCCGGTGACGTCCCAGCCGGTGGTGAGGTCGACGGTGGCGCCGCCGACCGGGTCGCCGGTCGTGATGTCGACGACCTGGCCGCTGACGGTGACGGTCTTGGTGGCGCGGACGTCGTTGCCGATGCAGCCGGGCGGCACCTCGGGCGGCGCGTCGATGGGCGGGGCCACGCCGTCGTCGCCGCCGCCGCAGGCGCCGGCCAGGAGCGGCGCGGCGGCGAGCGCGAGCCGCAAGAGCGAACGACGCGACGGTGCGGGGACGGCGGCGAGCGAGGGCTTCATGACGGATCTCCCGGCGGCGCCGCGGCGTCCGTGGTCGGGCACGACCCGGGCGGCTCCAGCTCCAGCTCCATGATCGCATGACACGCGAGCGCGCCCGGATGGGAACCGCCGCGATCGCGCCTCCGGATCGAGCGGCCTCGGCGGAGGACGCCGACCGCCGTGCGCGGCCCCAGCTCGCCCTGCCAGGCGAACCGCTCGAGGCGTCGTGGATCAGGCGCCGGCGGTCCGGGCCGGCGTGCCGGCGCCCGGGGCGGCGGCGCCGACGACGTGGAGGACCTCGAACGTCTCGACGGAGATGATGGCGTCGTCGGCGAACGCGAGGCGGTGGCGCGCGGCCTCGCGGGTGAAGTAGGCGACGTGGCCCTCGCGCCAGTCCGCGTGGCTGAGATCACCCTCGCCCTCGTCGGCGGCCAGCGCCGCGTCGATCGCGTCGAACGGCCGCTCGTCGACGCGCGTGGTGCGCAGGACGAGGCGCGGGTAGCCGAACGCGTCGGTGACGACGCTGACCCCGCCGGTGCGCGCCAGCGGCGTGCCGCTCGCCTTCGCCGCCTCGACCCAGCCCATGGTGACCCGCTTGTCGCCGCACGCGACCAGGTGGGCGAGGCGCGAGGCCATCTCCGGCTGATCGCCGAACGACCAGACATCGACGTCGCGGGTCGGTGGCTCCCAGCCGCCGAGCACGCGCTCGACGTAGAGCCGCCACAGCACGTCGTCGGTGGCGGCGGCGGCGAGCGGCACCCAGGCCATCCCGGCGGGCGCGTCGAGGCGGGCGGTGACGAAGACGAGGTCGCGGCCGCCATCGGCGGCCGGGCGCGAACCGGCGGGGGCGGGCAGGGTGACGCCGCGCGCAGCGAACCAGCTCTCGACGGCGAGGAGCGGCCGGCCGCGGCCGTCGTCGTCGATGCGCGGCAGCCGGTCGCCGTCGAGCAGCACCGCGTGGGTCCGGTCCAGCACCATCGCCAGCATCCGCCGAGCATACGGTAGGCGCGCCCGCGGCCGGGCGGTTCCGCTATGGTCGAGGCGTGGTTCCGGACTGGGTGATCGTCTTCCTGCTGGCGGTGTCGATCGCGGCGATCGTCCTTCGCACGTGGGGGCTGCCGCGCGGGCCGCTGTCGCAGGTCCTGCGGCCGCGCTCGATCCCGGTGCTGGTGCTGGTGGCGCTCGTCTTCGGCGCGGCGGCGGTGGCGATGGTCGTCTACGGCGTGGGGGCGTTCGTCGAGCCGACGAAGGTCGTCGAGGCGCGCTGGCTCGGCGCCGTCGACCTGCACCTGCACCAGTGGCCGCTCGGCCTGATCGCGGTCGTGTACGGGACGATGCTGCTCGGCGTGCCGTTCGCGGCGGTGGCCAAGCTCGCCGTGGTCGTCCGCGCGCGGCGGGTGACGTACGTCGAGGAGGACCCGCTGGCCGGCCTGCCGCGGCTCGGTGGGTCGCTGGCGGCGGGGCCGGCGGCGCCGCCGTCCGCGTCGGTCGCGCGACCGGCCCGCGACGCGGCCGCGGTGCGCCGGGAG